>CAZVKY010000005.1:40441-48811 GCA_964627915.1 uncultured Thermoplasmatales archaeon | reverse complement strand
AAACAGTTAGTTATTACAGTTTTTTTGATTTGTGAGGTAATCTCGGTGTTGATACCAGGTTCTGATGATGAAAAAGATTATATCCATTATCTTTTACAAAAGCATAGGCAAAAATCATCATAAAAGTAAATTTTAGCGATGCATCAGATCATACGGTTTTGTTTGCCATTAAACAACAACATTTTTAATTTAATGATTGTTATAATAATGTAGAGTTATGTTGATAGAAAAATCTAGATTATTTTTTTGTTTCTTCAGTGTTGTCATATTAGTTTGCACACCAATTACTCATTCCATGATCGAAACTAACGACTATTTTTTTGAAAAAAGCCTTGATTCAAAGAACTGTAATTGTGTTATCATTTCTGATAGTGATCCTTATTTTGGAATACTTGGTGCTGTTTTTGCTTGTCAATATCCAAAAGAAGAAAATGATAGTCTATTGCCATTAATGGTAGCTAGGAATAATCAATTAACAGAGAAACAAATTGTTTTTTTAAAGAACTATACGAATCAACCCGTTCCTTTATTTCTTGGCACCACAAGTGAACATGATTTTTTTGATACAACTTCAATTGTTGGTTCAGCACCTGATGTTTCCCTACAACTAGCAAGGATGATGTTTAAAACCGCTGATGCAGCACTGATTCTCCCATATAACTCGAATAAAGAGTATCAATTAAGTCTTACTGCGTCTCCATTGGCTAGTTATTTGAACATGCCTCTTTTTTTAGTTGACAACAACTCAAATGAGATCGATACTTTGCTTATTTCATTGAATGTTTCAACATTGTATGTTGTGGGCAAGTCTGATCATACTTGGCCTGTTGAAAAGCAAGTTTTTCTTCAATCAATTGAGGATATTCATTCCATTCTTTTAGATGTTATAAAACAGAGATTTAACGGTCTGAGATATTTAACGCTTACAAATCCTTCAGATGTTGTTCCAGTTCATGGTTTTAACCAACAAAAAAGATATATAAATGAATATATCAGTTGTTTAAGTGCGACGGTTTTTGGAAAAACAATGATTCTTCAAGGAAAAAATAGTAAAATTAACCAAATTACGGTTCCAAATGGTATTAACAAGCTCACGATTCAAGTCAATACCACCGATGAAAAAAGCATATTCAATACCCTGCAATCAGTAAATCCCATTCTTTCAATAAAGCTTCTTGATACATCTAATGAAACCGTAGCCTATGCTTCTAGTCAGGCATGCAGCAAAGTATCAGTATCTACTGAAACACTGATCTGTCAACAGCCAGGAAAGTATGCTCTTGTGACTAAGATGTATCATGGGTTCAAAGGTGGTTTTTTTAGTTTACGGGGTTTTTCCCAGGTTAATGCTAAACTAAATATCACCATAACGCTTAATCAACTAAATAAGAGCCATTACCCATTGGCCTCAAATCTATCAATGCTTGCTCCTTATCTTACGTGTGCTCATGGCGGCATCATCATCGCAAATGAAAGCTTTGGATTAACCTCTGAAGGATATGAAACCGCTGCACAGGGGTTAGCAACTGGTCCATGGTATGCTGAAAAAATTCATTCGTTTAATAATCAAAAAGTGAATCATACCCTAGAACATATTAAATCGGTGTTTTCTCTGATGCAGCAGAAAAAGTTGTTATCCTCTTTTTTAAATGGTCCTGCATGGCTTGCGATTCTTGCAGATACCAATATGATCCCAATGTATTATTATGGGCCATCGCAACCAGGTCTTGTGGAAAAGGGTCTTGCTTCAGATAATCCATATTCATGTAATCATAGTCTTTCAACAGGAAGAATTCTTGGCCCATCTGCTTCAGATGTATCCCTTCTTCTCTGTCGAACCCTTTTTTATGAACAACTCTGTGGACCAGCTAATGAAAATGATCCTTGGTATACATCGTTTCATTTTATGTTTGGAGAAGGATTCGGGGAAACCGGTGGTTTGTTTCATCAAATACCCTATGCTCAAGAAATCACTCAATATGGGTTTCAACCATCTATTTATGGTGATTTTCGTAATAGCAGACAGGCAGCAACGAAATTGGGGATTTTCTCAGATGCTAACTATGTGGAGTATCTTGGTCATGGTGATTGGTTTTGGTTCACCCCCTCATTATATGGACTAGATATGTATAGTAAAGCAATTGATGTTGCTCATGTGAAGGATTGGGTGTTTTCTCGGCCGAATCTATTTTTGACCTCTGCTTGTTTGATGGGACGAGTTGATGGCATTTCTCCTTCCATGAACATTGGTCTTACTTTTCTTTCTGCAGGCTGTAATGCTTTTGTTGGTGCAACAAGAAAAACCGGGCAGGAAGCTGGATTAGAAATCTTAGAGAATGCATTAATCATTGATGATTTAAGTGTGGGTGAAGCACTGCGCAGGGAAAAAAGAAGGGATAAGGAAATGCCAACCTATGTGCTGAGAACATTGTATGGTGATCCCGCGTTCAATCCATATGAGCCCAACAATGGATTCAGTGATCAAGGAAGACCAAAGGCTTCCTAGATTCAAGCTTAGTTCAGAGATAGTCGATATCTCCGGTTACAACTTGTTTTTCTCCTTGTTTTGTTTTAATGAGTAGACTTCCAGTGTCACTGATACCGATAGCGGTTCCTTTAAGTATTGTTTTTTCTTTTTGAATCTGAACAGATTTTCCAATGATATTGGTATGTGAAAGCCATTGTTTTTTTAGGTAATCGTACTCTGATTTCTGTATATGCTGGTAGAGGTGATCAAAACAGTTAAGGATATCTTGTAGAAGGCTTGCTAGATTCACGGTTGAATGAGTAATGGTTTTAAGATTGGTAGCAATTGAAGCTAATGATGGATCAATACTGTTGTTCACATTGATCCCTGTGCCAATGATGAGATAATGAATGCGGTCCATTTCTGCATCAATCTCGGTGAGAACTCCACAGATTTTTTTTCCATCAATGAGCACATCATTTGGCCATTTGATAACCGCTTTTTCTTTTGTGATTGCATTGATTGCTTCTGTTACCGCAATGGATGCAGCCATGGTTACTATCATAGCTCGTTGTGGTGGAAGAGAGGGATGAAGAATGATTGAAAAATAGAGTCCTCCTTGTTTTGAATCCCATCCTCTGTTTTTTCGCCCGCGACCCGTTGTTTGTTCTGCAGCGATGATAACTGTTCCTTCTGCTCCATTGTTTTTTGCAATTTTTTTCGCATAGCTATTTGTAGAGGGAAGTGACGGGAAATAATGTATGTTTTTTCCAATAATTTGGGTGTTTAAACCTGTTGAGACTTCTTCTTTGATGGGTAGATTTGGAACAACTGATAACTGATAGCCTTTGTTTTTTATTGATTGGATCTGATATCCTTTGTTTTTAAGTTGTTGGATGTGTTTCCAAACCGCTGTTCGTGATATGTTTAGTTTTTCTGCGATGTATTCCCCTGAAACAATACTGTGTTTTTTGAGCAATATCAGGATTTGTTCTCTTGTAGTTTTCATTGTCGAAACACCAAAAGTGGGATAAGTGAAATGATTAATCCTATTAAAACCGCATACTCTGCAAATGGATCAAATTGCAGCCAAAGTAGTGAACTAGTTCCACCGAGGATAAGACTGTATTTTGCCCCTGTTGAGGTTACTTTTGTTTTTGCTTTGTAGAATCCAAAAAGCACGGGGAGAGAAAGTCCTGCGGTAAACACGGTGTAAGCTAGTTGTAACGTGTCAAGAATTCCTCCTAATAATGTATGATAAAGAGCAAGGGCTAAAGCAGCAGCACCAACAACAATAATGCCGATGCGAGAAATGGTCATGGAGTGTTTTTGAGTGATATCGACACTGAGAATGGTTCCAGCTGAGAGAAGACAGGAATCAGCTGATGACATCATCACTGAAAGAAAGGAAGCAAGCACAAAACCAGTGATGACTGGGGGAAGACTAGCAATAGCAAGAGGTATAGCTAGTGCAGGAGTGCTTACCTGTGAGTTAATAGAGGGAATAACGACAGCAGCAAGGGCAATGATTCCAATGGAGATAGCAAAAAGAAATTTGAATAAGCCTGCTCCAATGCTTGCTTTTTGTGCGGATTGGGTGTTTTGTGCTGAGAGTAGTTTTGAATAAATATCAGGTCCCACGATATGTGGGAGAAACATCATAAAAAAGATTGATCCAGCGGAAAAAAGACCAATATGGCTGTTAATGGGAAATGAGAGATGAGCAGTTGGTATGGATCCAAAATAGGGGAGGGCTTTGAGAAAAAGAAGTGGTGTTGCGATGAAAAGAATGCCAATGATCATGACCATGAATTGAATGATATCAGTGTAAACAACGGCGTATTGACCCCCTATTAATGTGTAAACCATAAAGGCAATGGTGGTAGCAATAAGTAGATAGAAGTAATCAATGGGAAGAATGACTGAGAGGATAAAACTTGATGCTTGGATGAGTAATGCTACCCAGGCTATTTCAGTGATGAGAATGAGTATTGCTGATGCATATCGAGTTTGTTGATCGTAAAGTGAACCAATGATGTCTGGAAGGGTGAATAGGTTTGTTTTACGGATTTTTTTTGCAATAAAAACTCCAAGAATGATTAATCCAAGTGCTCCTGCGAGGTCATACCATAGTGCAGGTAGACCTGATGCAAAAATTCGTCCTCCGGCTACAATGGTTGCTGAACCTCCTACGGTGGTAGCAGTTATTGTTGCCATGAGGGGGAGCCATCCAATGCTTCGGTCTGCAAGAAAAAATCCAGTTGATGATTTTGTTTTTCGTGCAGTATAAAGACCGATGAGGGTGATAACTGTTAGATACAATATGATAGTAATGAGTTCAACAAACATTTCCATAGTTAACCTTTTTATCGGCATGGTTAACTGTTTAATAAGTTTTTTTCTAAGAATTTTATCTGTAGCAATGAATATAAAAAAAAAGAAAACAGGTCGTTCAGGAAAAAATTAAAAGAGATGGTGCTATATCAGTAATGTTTATTAGGGTAGAGGATGCGTGAGAACAGTGAAAGAAAAAATCTTAAAAGAAATCTCTGATTGGTGTGACACACAAAACAAACATCCCAACGTAGATGAAATAGTTGATATGGCCATTTCAAAAACATCTGAGGAACTCTTTGAAACGATTAGAAAAGAACTTGAACAAGAGTTTTCAAAAGGAAACCTGGAACATCCATTTTTTATTTCAAATGAATACTATCTAGAATTAAAACTAAAGGATATCAAAAACAAGTTTTCAACAACATCAATCAAGGAAACAGAGGATGAACATACAAGCTAAATCAATTTTTTCCTCTGTTATGAGTTGTTTTTTATTTGTTCTCCCGGGGTAAAATACTTGAAAGACTCTTTCTCAGATTCGGAACAGTATCAAAGCTGCTTATATCTTCTGCTTTAATCCATTGATATTTGGTATGTTCCCAGTCAAGTTCGATAGATGGTTTTTCAGATAAGATGACTTTTGCGGGAAAAACAATCCAGGTTTTCTTTGATTTATTATCGGTGAATTGATACCTAGAACCATAGGTATAATCTCGAATACTCGTTGGTGTAATACCTGTTTCCTCACGAAGCTCCTCATGTATTTTTTCTTTTAGTGTTTGATGGTAATCATCTAGATATCCAGCAACCGTGTTCCATTTTCCTTGATATGTTCTTACCCGGTTACTTCTCTTAAGCAACAATAACTTGTTTTTATACATCACAAAAACAGTGAGAACTGGTGCCTCATTTGATAATGAATAATCGATTCGTCCGTCTTTAAATTGTGGGAGTTTTTGTGCAAATGATTGAGTGATTTCTTTTATCTGATCATCAATCGATTCCATAATTTCATATTGGAAAATGAACAATCTTTATTTAAGATTGAGCTACATTGAATCATTTTTAATCCCAACAAAACATTTAAAAGATTCTATTATATTCAGATGATAAATAATCGTAATATCTGGGGGGAAAGTCCTATAAAAAAAGCATTAATCATTCCAGGGTATCTTGCAGGATTGGGAAGTCTTCTTTTAATAACCTACAGAACCATCCTTGCTTTTTTTAGTGAAAGCAAAGCGGTAACAGTTCATATCAATCTGTATGGTGAACAGCATATTGATATTATTTCTTTGATCATCATTTGGTCTATTTGTCTGGTTGGTTTATTTTCATTGTATAAAGCTGTGAAAGACAAACCCTATATTGAACCAGCAGAATAAAAAATATCGATTCTTCCATCATATATTTTTTTCTTTTAGATAGATTTGTCATTTTAATGAAAAAAAGTCATTATGGTATTTGGATACCTTACTTTTTTATATATTCAATGTAAAAAATGATTCCAAGCGAATTGAATCGTGGTGAATGATATGAAACATAAAAAAAGTAAAATAGGTAAATGGGGCATACGACTGAAACCAGTTGAAGGATACAAGACAAAAGATGGGAAAAAAATTTCCCCACATTGGAAAAAAGTTGAATTCAAATGGAAGGATAACTAGTTAATTTTTTTCCTTTTTTATTATTTCATTTTCACAATTATCAAATAATTTTTTTCTTCTATGTATATCTGTTTTTTAAAGAAAGAGGTTAAATAGATATCCAAAAATCAGTAGTTGTGGAACAGTAATTAGTGGTAGCCATAATGCTGCTTTTTTCCCGATGTTATGCCAGATCAAACCGATCTCAGTGTAATCTGTTGCGACTCCAGCCATAAGAAAAATAAAGCTATTTCCAAATGCTCCAGTTCTATTAAATATTTCAAAAGCAAGTGGACTACTTCCTTCTGAACAGACTTCTATGATAGTTGCAAAAAGAAGAGTAACGGCTAGACCAAGGATGCTTGGCCCCATATAGGTCATAAAAAGATGTTCAGGAATGTAAGCTCGGGCAAAAGCAGCCATTAACATACCAATGAGAAGCCACCAGAATACCATTTTTGTCAGTGCCCATGATCCTTTTATTGTCCCAATTATTGCTTCTTTTAAGTTTGAACTAGTAAATGAAAAATCTTGCCATCTTTTTCGGATATCCTTTGTTATTGAAAAATCATGGTGAACGGGTTTATCTTCACCCATTTTGCAATGTCTGCATTCAATCATTCCTTTTTTTTCTAATTCTAAATAAATAAACCCGGTGATAAACGCTACGAGTATTGCGGTGAGCACGATAAAGATTGCTCGTAATCCAAAAAAACCAAAGAGAAGAACAGTGATGGGTAAGTTTGCCCATGGTGAGGCAAGAAGAAAGGCGATCACTGAAGAGGTATTGGCTCCTTTTTTGTAGAGTTCTATAGCGATAGCAAGAATACCATGGGAACAAGCACTCATCAAAAATCCAAAAACAATGGAGTAAAGAATAGTTCTTTTTCGATGTCTGGATAAGTATTTTTCAATATAGGTTCTGGGTATGAAGTAATCAATGATGCCTCCAATGAGAAAACCAAGAAGAATCGCCCACCAGATAAGTTTAAGATAATCAAGAAAAGCAAGAGTGAACGGGTAAAGGAGAGGAATGAAAAAACCAAGAGAGACAACTATAATGGTAATAATCGTGATGAGGAATAATCTCTGTTTATACCATGGCGTTTTTGATTGAACAGTGCAACTGGGGCAGTATTGTTTTTCCTCAGATATATGATGTTGTTGTTCATATTTTTTAATGCAGTGTTCACTGCAGAAGTAGTGTCCATGTGCCGGAATTGTTCCTTTCATCCCGCAGATAGGATCTGTTTTATCCATCTTTTCATCCATTAAAAGCTATTGTTATTATTTGAGTATTTTGCCTGTTTGCATATACCATAAGTAGAGATCGAGGTTGGCAAGGCTGAGATTTGTTTTTTGAGCGATATGTCGTAATCGTTTTTCTGTGTGTAGATACTGTTTCTTACTCATGGTTTTGGGTTTTTCAATGATATGATGATTTGATAAAAGGTTAAGAATATGCTTATCGATAATTGCATATTGCTGATATCCAATGTTTCTAAGAAAATGACTTGCTTCTTTGTAGCCTACTCCCTTAATGTTTTTTATTAGCCAAGTTCGTCGTTGTTCATGATTGAGCATGGAAAGTGTGTCTTTAAGCGTTGAAGCATATGATCTTGCGTTGATGATATACGCTGCCCGAATATTTGGAAAACGATAACCACATGCTCGTAATGATGTCGTAAGATCTTTTTTATTAAGCAAAAGGAAATCCTTGCCAATATATTCCTGGGTTTTTATACAGGATTCAGCTGAGCAATTTGCAGTCAGAATACAAAAGCAGAGTTCAATAAAGAGTTCTTCACTAGCTTGATTTCCCTTTGCTTTAAATTCATGTATTCGCTGATCAATAAGATTTGTTACCGATGTTTTTTGTAAATTTTGAAGTTTGGTAAGAAGAGTATTCATAAAATATCA
>CAZVKY010000005.1:33962-40341 GCA_964627915.1 uncultured Thermoplasmatales archaeon | reverse complement strand
CATATATAAATATTTCGATAAAATCGGCAAAAAAGACAGTTTATTTAAATATAAATTACACATTTACATGAAAAGTAAAAGAAAAATAAAAAATGAAGGGGCGTTAATTATAAGTAGGTAAAAGAGAATCAATACATATGAAACAAACACCATGCGAGTTCATGATGTGGAACGGACTTCCCGTGATAAGAAGAGAACTTGCAGAAAGTATGATCAATAACCATGATCTCACTCAAAAAGAAACCGCAGAAAAACTGGGAGTAACTCCTGCAGCAATCTGTCAATACGTTTCAGGAAAAAGAGGAAAAATACGCATTATAGATAAAAAAATCCTTAAAGAAATCGATATTTCAGCAAAAAAAATAATAGAAAAAGGCCCTTCAATCGTTGTTCATGAAACATGCAGAATTTGTAAAATCATGAGGGGAAGTGGAATCTTTTCTTTTTACTGTGATGCATGTAATCCAGATGCTGAATAGAGTAAGGGTTTCCTTTATAGATAAGGGCAACATCAAATATTATTAAATATACTCAAGACCACTGAACTTAGTTCACCGAAGTAATCCCTGGATGATTAAATCTGTTGCATTATCCTCAGATAATCCTCTTGCCATCAGTGTTTGTAGTTGTTTTGAATCCACGCTTCCTAGTGATGCTTCATGGGTGATATGTGCTTTTGGGTGATTGACTTTTACAATGGGAACAGCACTGACAATGCCATGGCCTTGGACGATTTCTTTACAGTCAACGTGGCCTCGTGCATAGGGTGCTGATGCAGTGAGTTCACTGTAGATTTCTGCTTGTGCGTGATCACGGACAGCTACCCGGGAGAGCAGTACTCCATGTGATTGTTCTCCGTTGAGATGACCGATTTCTCGTATTTTGACGATGTCATCATGAGTAGCATTGACTCGGGCATTCATCTCTAGTTTACTATGTGCATCGCAATTGGTTTCATAATCAATATCGATGAGACCCACGCGGCCTTTGAGTAATTCAAAATCAGAGGTATATCGAGCATGTTTTCCCAGGGTTATCTTTGCTTTGGGAATAACTTGTACACCTCCTTTATCACTGTGGATGTGTCGTTCGTAATAGGAATAAGAAGCATGTTCTTCCAGTCTTAGAGTTGCATCCATGAGATGTTTGACGTTTTCAGCATTGGGAAACGTGCAATGTGCAAGAACATCAATTTGTGCATCCTTTTCTATGACGGCATCAAGTACTATGTGTTGTATCCCTTTTTTTGGCATCATGCCAAAACACATTTGCACAGGATGTTTTACTTTGGTTCCTTGTTTCAATCGAAGATTGATTTTTATTCCGTTTTCAATGTGCTCTGTGTCAATGTCAAGACCTTCCACGGCATGTTTTCCCACGACTTGATCATGATGAATGAGCAGATGGGCGATGTCTTTTTGTTTGAAGATATCACTTTCAATACCTGCGCTATCTGTGATGTCTTCAGCGAGTTTTTTTGAGCTCATAAGCGTTCCTCCCGTTTTTCTGCAGAATCAGGTTTGTTTTTGTGATCACAGGGAATACAGTTATTTTCAAAATAAGGAATGATTTTATCTGCAGTGTTTTTTTCAAGGATACGGCCATCACACATCAGAAATGCATGATCTGCTTGTCTCATGACGGCCAGGCTATGGGTGATTAACAGCACTGTTGTTCCGTTTTGTTTGAGTATATGTATTGCTTCAGCCATGCGATCAAGTGTTGCGACATCGATTCCTGAATCGGGTTCATCAAGCATCATAAATGGTGGGTTCATAGCAATGATGGAGGCGAGTTCTATTTTTTTTCGTTCTCCTCCACTGAGTGTTTCATCCACGGCACGGTTGAGGTAATCATCTGGGTTTAATCCAACTTTTTGTAGGGAATCAGCGATCATTTTTTCTTTGTTTTCATCATGAATCCCAGCGCCAACAAAATCTGAAACAGGGATTCCTTCATAACGTGCGGGTTCCTGCCAGCCGAAGGTGATCCCTTTTCGTGCTCGTTGATCAATGCTATGATCATTGATACGTTCACCTTTAAAAAAGATGTCACCGGTGATATCTCGGTAACCTTCCAGACCCATAACTGCTGATGCAAGAGTGGATTTTCCAGCACCATTAGTTCCAACCAGGGCATGGATATGTCCTTCCCAGATATCCAGGTTTACATCTTGCAGGATGTGTTTGCCATTGATATGTAGATTAAGATGTTTTATTTCTAGTATTCCCATTGTTTTTTTCCTTCTTATTTCAATTTTTTTGATGCTACAAATATGAGTTCATTATTTTTTTTGTGATCATTGGGTTGTGTTTTCGTTGAATAAGTGGTGTGTCATTGTTTGTATAGATGGGATGTTGTTTTTCATATGATTTTTTATTTTTATGTTGGTAGAAAACACCAAGAAGTAATGGATCTGTTTGAAGAGAACGCTTCCATGCTTGTTGTTTATCATGAGGATCATGATCTTGTAAATATTCGGTGTTTTCTTTGAACCATTCATAGGTATTGATCTTGTTAAAGGAGACACAGGGCTGCAGGATGTCCACTAATGCATATCCGGGGTGTTGGATGGCTTGTTTGAGAATGTTTTTGGTTTGTTTTTTATCTGCTGCATAGGCTCGGCCGACAAATGATGCATCAAGACTAAGGGCTACAGCAAGAGGATTAAATGGTTCAAGGATGACTCCTTGAGTTTGCACGGGTGTTTTAAAACCCTGTTGACTGGTGGGTGATGCTTGTCCTTTGGTTAATCCATAGACCATATTGTTATGCACGATATTAGTAATATCTGGGTTTCGTCTGATGGCATGAATAAAATGATTACCACCTTCTCCATACATATCACCATCACCGCTTTCTGCTATCACGGTGAGCTGAGGATTGACTGCTTTGATCGCGGTTGCAACAGGTAATGCTCGACCATGAAGTCCATTGAAGTAATGAGTGTTGATGTATTGTGGTGTTTTTGCTGCTTGTCCAATACCTGAAGCAATGACTATTTGTCGTGGATCAAGGCAAAGATCACTGAATGTTTCCTTCAGCGTGGGAAGTATGTTAAAATTACCGCATCCGGGACACCAGGCGACATCAACGTTTTCTGGGACATCAAATGAGTTTTTCATCGTTGTTCCTCCATTGATTGTATGGTTTCAGTTATTTTTTCTGTGAGTGTTTCAACGGAGAAGGGATGACCGGTGTATTGAAGGATATGAGCATCTATGGTTTCCCCTGTTTGTTGTTTTAGTAATTGAGCAAATTGTGCAGTGGCATTGTTTTCAATTGAGATGATATGAGTTGCTTTTTGTAGATAGTGTTTTGTTTTTTCATGAAGTGGATAGACTTGTGAGAAATGAAGAAAAGAAAGATTCTTGTGTGGGAGTTGTTTCATTGTTTCTTGGATGACTGGTTTTGTTGATCCCCAACCGACGAGTAATATTTTGTAGTTTTTTGGACCAGTAAGGCTTGGTGGGATGCTGTTTTTTTGAAGGAGTTGTGTTTTTTGTAATCGTTTTTCTACCATGTGTTTTCGCATGGTTGCACGTTCAGTGATGCGTCCGGTTTTATCATGTTCATCACTGTCCACGCAGATTAAACCTTTTCCATTACCCGGGATGCCTCTTGGCGATATTTTATTTTTGTTATCCTGGTATCGTTGATAGTCTTCGCTGGTTTCTATGATATGGGATCCTGGTGATTCATCGATAGTTGGAAATGGTGGTGTTTGATATGTGGAATCTACATAGTATTGATCAGTGAGAATGATTACTGGTATTTGATATTCATCAGCGATATCAAATGCTTTTTTGGTGAGTTGAAATCCTTGTTGCAGGGTTCCTGGTGCATAGATGACTCGTGGGAATTCACCATGACCGCTGTAGAGAGCGAGTTGTAAATCAGCTTGTTCTGTTCGGGTGGGAAGACCGGTTGCTGGACCTGGTCGTTGTGCAAGATGAATAACCAGAGGTGTTTCTGTCATTGCTGCTAGGCTTATTCCCTCACCCATAAGAGCAAATCCGCCTCCTGAAGTAGTGACCAGTGCTCGGGTGCCTGCATACCAGGCTCCAAGAGCCATGTTTACGGCTGCGATTTCATCTTCTGCTTGTTCAACGAGGACATCTGCTTGTTGTTCATGAGTTGCAAGAAAAGTGAGCACACCTGTTGATGGTGACATTGGATAGGAGGAAATAAAATGACAGCCACCTGCAAGAGCTCCCAGTCCGATTGCTTGTGTGCCATTAAGTAAAAGTGTTGATAATTTTTCTTTTTTTGGGTTTTTTAAGGGAGGAATATAGGATGGGATAATGTTATCAGATATGTTATCAGCTATCTTTTTTCCTTTTTGTATTGCTTGGATGTTATGTTCAATGATCTTTTTTGGTTTTTGGTTGAAAAATGATTGGATTTCTTTTTCAATAACTGAGGTTGGAATGTGAAAGAGAAAAGCAAGAAAACCTATTATGATGGTGTTTGCATAAATCGTGTTTCCTATGTTTTTTGCTTCCTTAATTAGATCTAATGAGTAAAGATGAGGATGAGAAAGGTTTTTCACAATTGATCTGTCCCCTATCACGCGTGTTTCATCGGTGATCCGATGTGAGATGTGATCAAACGCTTTCTCATCAAGAACAATGAGTAGATCAATGCGATCGATAAAACTATAAACAGGGTGGTGAGCGATTCGTATTTCTATGGAATTACTTCCACCTCGTACTCGTGACATGTATTCCTTAGTGGAAAAAACATTATACTTACGTTGATGAAGAAGTTTGGTGAGTAGATTTCCTATGGTTTGTATTCCTTGTCCTGCTTCACCAGCAATAACAAGAGAGATTTCTTGATCTTTGTGTGTCATTATTTTTTCCTCAAAAAAAAGAAAGAGAAAGGAATTGTTTTCTTATTTTTTATTCTGCCAGAGGCCATGTACATTGCAGTATTCTCGTGCTTCAACGTTTTCTGCAGTGATACAGAAGAGTGCTTGTGGTTTATCACCTGGTTTAAGAAATTGTCGATAGGTTTTTCCATCAGCGATGAGCTGAATCCATTCGATGTAGTGTTTTTCTTCCATGGGATGATCCTGGTTCTGTCCGATTTTTACAAGGATTCCTTCATCGGTGTGTTCAATGTAGGGTACATGTTTTTCTGTTGATGCATCCTCTGTTTGTGGTTCTTGCTTCTGCATGGGTTCGCCACAGCAGACAAGTTCTCCTACGCCGGTGTGAAGAACTTCTACGATGTTTCCACAAATGTTGCATTTATATATTTCTTTTAATTCCGTCATTTTTTTTTTCCTCACCAAAAATTTTTTTTAATAGTTTTCTGCTAAGATTTCATAATAACTTTGAGGATGTTGACAGGCAGGACACATGGTTGGTGGTTCGTTTCCTTCATAGATGAATCCGCAGTTTCGACATTTCCATTTCATGGTTTTTCCTCTTTTGAAGACTTTGTTTTCTTTCACATTCGCATGCAGTGTGCGGTAGCGTTTTTCATGTTGTGCTTCTACTTTTGCAATGTTTCGGAAGCTTTGAGCGATTTCAGAAAATCCTTCGTCTTCTGCGATTTGTCCAAAATCTGGATACAGTGTTCCCCATTCCAGTTTTTCTCCTTCTGCCGCAGCAATTAGGTTTTCCTCTGTGGTTTTAATGCTACCTGCGGGATATTCAGCGGTGATTTCTACCATGCCACCTTCTAGGTGTTTGAAAAAGACTTTTGCGTGTTCTTTTTCGTTTTCTGCGGTTTCCTCAAAGATTGCAGCTATTTGTTCATATCCTTCTTTTTTTGCTTGTTTAGCAAAATAGGTATATCGATTGCGTGCCTGGCTTTCTCCAGCAAATGCTTTTAAGAGATTTTGTTCTGTTTGTGTTCCTTTTAAATCAGCCATCGTTTTTTGTTCACCTCATATTGTTTTTTTTAGGGCCCTGCATGAATCATGGGCCAGTAAACATCTGATTGTTCAAACCATTCCATGCTTTCTTTTTCCTGTTTCAACGTTTGATAATGCCCAGTTTCCATATCCGCAAAATAATGAAGCATGTTTTTGATGGTTTTATCTTCATAGCGATCAGAAAGACCTAGATAGAAATCATGAGCCGCTTGTTCAGCCTGCATGGCCTGGCTGAGCACATCACTAATAGGGATGTGTTCATCAGGTGGAATGCTTACTTCTGGCAGTGGCACCGGGCTTTTCGTAGGTAGCTTTAACGTTTTATCTGGGTATTCGGCATAATAAAGATCAGTGATGTATTGTTTGTGTTTGAGTTCTTCAGATGCGAGAAACTGAAATTTATCTTTCATCAGTCCATTTTTGACATGCTGCGCTAGTTTAGTGTAGACGGTGTTACTTTCTTCTTCGCTTTTGATAGCAGCAAGCAGTAAT
>CAZVKY010000005.1:24116-33862 GCA_964627915.1 uncultured Thermoplasmatales archaeon | reverse complement strand
TTTTTTTATGCTCCTTGCTCTGTTTGTTTTGCGGTGATATCACCGTTGTATTGGCGTTGACCAAGTTCACGGTCTAACATAAAAAGACCATTGCCACTGTCACCGATGAGTTTGAGTTTTTGCACGATTTCATCAGCGGAGTCTTCTTCTTCGACTTGTTCATCGATAAACCATTGCAGCATGTTCATACTCGCTCGGTCTTTTTCTTTTTCCGCTAGATCCACTAGATTTTCGATTAAACTAGTGACTTTCTGTTCATGTTTATAGGTTTCTTCAAAGACGTGAAGTGGTGAATTCCATTTGGTGGGTACTTCATCAATAGCAGAGAGTTTAACCTGTCCACCACGTTCTACGACATGGTTATAAAACCGCATAGCGTGATTGATTTCTTCTTGAGCTTGTGCTTGCATCCAATTTGAAAAACCACTCAGACTCTTTGAATCAAAATAGGATGCCATAGAAAGATACAGATAGGCGGACCAGAGTTCAGCGTTGATTTGTTTGTTGATTGCTTTTTCCATTGATTTTTTTATCATATTCTCTTTTCACCTCATTTTTATCAAATTATTTTTTTTATTTGACTTGTTTATGGCAGAACCACCAGTCGTAGCATTCATGTTCTTTTTTGCGTTTTTCTGCTGTTTTGGTATCTGATGCGGGTGGAATGATGACTCTATCTTTGATGAGTTCATTGTTTGGCCAGTTCGCTGGGATGGCAACACCTTCTTTTTCGGATGTTTGAAATCCTTTGATCATCCGCAGAAATTCATCCATGTTTCTCCCAAGTTCCTGTGGATAGTAAAGAATTGCTCGGATGATTCCTTTTGGATCCATGATAAAAACTGCGCGAACAGTATTGGTTCCTTTGTTTGGATGAATAAGACCAAGTTTGTTCGCTACTCCACCAGTATCAGCTATGATTGGGAATTCGATTTGAAGATCAAGATTGTCTTTGATCCATTCCTCCCATTTGATATGGCTGAAGACTTGATCTACACTGAGACCAATGAGTTCAGTGTTGAGTTTTTTAAATGCAGAGTATCGTTGTTGAAACGCATAGAATTCAGTGGTGCAAACTGGTGTAAAATCAGCTGGATGACTAAAGAGAATAAACCATTTCCCTTTGAAATCATCTGGTAATTTCATTTTTCCTTCTGTTGTTTGTACTTTTAATGTTGGGAATTTATCCCCTATCAGGGGCATTTTTGTTTCTTCTTCCATTGTTTTTTTCCTCCAATATTTTTTAGTGTTACTCTTTTTTGATTTTTTTTGCTAGTCTTTTTCCAATGTTTTTGATATCCCCTAGGTCTTTTTCTTGGGGGATATAGTTCACATTCAGGCTTTTTTCAGGAAAATCCCATGATAAGCCATCGAGCATATTCTCGATGAGTTTAATTGCTTGACCTCCCCAGCCGTAGGATCCAAACACAAAACCAGTTCGTTTTTGTGGACGTAGTCCTTTTAAATACGTTAGAAAACCACCAATGGTGGGAAGCATGTTGTTGTTTAGGGTGGGCGATCCAATGCAGATGAGTTCGGCTTCAAGGATATCAGTGATGATTTCTGAATAGGGTGTTTTTTGTACATGTCGTAATCGGACATTGATACCTTGCTCTTCTAGACCTGAGAGAAGTGCATAGGCCATTTTTTCTGTTGATCCCCACATGGTATCATAAAGAATGACCGCGGTTGGTTTGGTTTGATTGGTGGACCAGGTTTGGTAAAGATTAAGGATATCTTTGACATGTTTTTTCCAGATAATTCCATGACTGGGAGCAATCAAATCAAAATTAAGTGATGAAAGTTTTTGTAATGCTTTTTGCACCTGGCTATTATAGGGTAAAACGATGTTTGCATAGTATTTTGCTGCTTCCTCTTTGAGTATTCCCCAATCAAGTTGATCATCGAATCGTTGGCTGCTGGCTATATGTTGACCGAAGGCATCATTGGGAAACAAGATGTTATCGGTTTTGCTGTAGGTGACCATGGAATCTGGCCAATGAACCATGGGAATAGAAGCGAAATCAAGGGTTCTTTTGCCGATGGAAAGTGGTTCTTCATCATCGACGACGTGAAAGTTCCAATCTTTGCGGTAATGTTTTTTTAGACCTCGTTCTCCATTTTTTGAGGTTACTAAGGTTGCGTCTGGTATCATATCCATGATTTTTGGCAGGCTTCCGGAGTGATCCATTTCTACATGATTGGAAACAACGATATCAATATCTTTTAAATCAACAACTGATGAGATACGTTCTTTCAGTTCATCAAAGAGATAGTGTTTTACCGTATCAATAAGCGTTATTTTCTCATCAATGATAAGGTATGCATTATAGCTTGAGCCACGGGGGGTGATGTAGCCATGGAAATTCCGTAGATTCCAGTCTATTCCACCAACCCAGTAGACATCTGGTTTGATTTCAACTGCTTTCATTTGATGTTCCTTCCTTGTTTATTGTTTTTCAAAAGCGTCTTTTCCAGCTCCACATACGGGGCAGACCCAGTCCTCTGGGACTTGATCAAATGGTGTTCCTGGTTTGACATCATTATCTGGGTCTCCTTTTTCTGGGTCGTAAATATAGCCGCAGACGGTGCATACATATTTATCCATTGTTTTTTTCCTCCATGTTTTTTTCTTTTTTTGATGGTGCACCTTGATAGGTTGGTGCATTTTTTGGTGATAATCCACCCTTAACAGTATGATAATAATGATAAGTCATTGGTTCTGCATTTGATAACAGTTCAGCATTTCTTACCTCCCCAATGAATATGGTATGAGTGCCAACATCGAACTGGTTAATTAATCTTGCTTCGATGTATGCAAGGGTGTGATCAGTTATAATAGGAATCAAGGTTTTGTTTTGAATGCAGGTGACATGTTCCATTTTATTTGTTGTTCTGCCACATTTAAAGCCAAAGGTGCCAATAAGGCTCATAGGTGTTTCTTTATCAAGAATGGAGATGGTGAATTTATGGCTGTTTGAAATGAGTTCATGAGTATAGTTGTCTTTATTGATGCTTGCAGCAAGGGTTGGTGGATCTGCAGTGATTTGCATGATGGCATTGGCGATTTGCCCGTTTGCTTTTTTGTTGTATTCTGAGCAAACGATGTATAATCCATATGATATTTTTTGTAATGCTTGCTTATCCGTTTTAATCCCTCCCTTGTTTCTTTAGACAGTCTTTGCAGATTCCTTTGAAGTAGCCGTGTACTTCGTCGATACGATGGCCTTTGTTGGCCACTTTTTTTTTGATTTTTTCTACATTTGGGCATTGAAAATGGATATCATAGATTTTCCCACAGTTTGTGCAAATGAAATGATGATGCATATTAGTGTTAATATCATAGCGGTGTTCCGTTGGACAAATGGTCAGTTGTGATATTATTCCTGTTTTGGTGAGGGTTTCAAGATTGTTGTAAACAGTTGTTTTTGATAGGGAAGGATTTGTTTTTTTGAGATGATCATAGATTTCTTCTGCGGTTGGATGGGTATGATGTGTATTTAAATATTTCAGAATGAAGAGGCGTTGTGGTGTGATTTTGAGGTTGTTTTGTTTGAGGAGGCTGACTATTTCTTCCAAGTGATTCACCATATATAATATCGATTACTTTTTTGTAATCATTACAATTTAACATGCAATACAACAATGATATAAATAGTTTTTGGCGCTATTAGTGTATCTTATGAAGAAGAAAAAAAATATCTCAATCCTACTATTTTATATAAAAATAATCAATACGAAAAAAGGTTATAATGACCTACGAAACAGTTACTTTGAATATCGATAATGCTTGTGCAACGATAACGCTAAATAGACCAGATCGACTGAATTCATTTGATATGAAACTCGGTGAGGAACTCTTCGAAGTGTTACAACAGGTTTCCTCAGATAAAAATATAAAAATTGTTATTCTCAGGGGAATTGGTAAGGGTTTTTGCGCAGGTGGAGATGTAAAGGAAATGCATAAAGCTACAAACAAACCTCAATTTCTCAGAGATCTTACAAAATCTATTCACCGCTGCGTGTTAACTATGAGGTCTATGGAAAAACCAGTGATTGCAGCAGTGAATGGAGCAGCATTTGGAGCAGGTTTTTCTTTGATGCTTGCTTGTGATATCATCATTGCGGATAAAAAAGCAAAGTTTGGTACCGCATTTATTGGAATCGGATTAGCTCCAGGATGTGGAACCCAATTATTAACCAAAATCGTTGGATATCAAAAGGCTTGTGAATATATTCTCACCTCCAAAACATTCTCAGCAGAAAAAGCCCATCAATTAGGAATCATCAATAAAATTGTTGATAGTGCAGAGTTAGATAATGAAGTAAAAAAATATGTTGATATCTTCCTAAATTTTCCATCAGTTGCGGTGGGTAAGGCAAAGATGCTCATTAATAAAAGCTTAGATAACAGTATGGAACAACATCTTGAACTAGAAAGTTTGACGGCTGCGTTTACAGCAGGAACAGATGATTTCTCAGAGGGTGTTGCTGCTTTTGTTGAAAAACGGAAACCAAAATTCAAAGGAAAATAGGAAATCTCGCTTATCGTCGATTGAAACTTGAGAAAAATTTATGTATTTCACTTTCATCGATTAGGTCTAAGACAGATGATGTATTAAAGGGAAATTCTGGGGAAACAGTATGGCATACGAAACATTGGAACTAAAACGAAGTGAAGAAACCGTTACTATTTTTTTAAATCGACCAGAGGTTCATAATGCAATGAATGAACCGTTGATGAAAGAATTAATTGATTGTTTTAAAGAGTTAGAACATGATAATAATTGCCGGGTAATCATTCTCACAGGGAAAGGAAAATCATTTTGCGCTGGTGCTGATTTAAACTGGATGAAAAGCATGGTGGATTATTCAAAAGAAGAAAACATCAAGGATAGTAATCTGCTTTTAGATCTTTATGATCTGATTTATCATTGTCCAAAACCAGTCATCGCAAAAGTTAATGGTCATGCATTCGGCGGTGGTCTTGGTTTATTTGCGGTTTGTGATCTTGCAATAGCTGTTCCAGAGTGTAAATTTGCTTTTAGTGAAGCGAAACTTGGAATAATACCATCTGTTATTTCCACATTTATAGCCCGTCGGATCATTGGTATTGCTCATATGCGCCGATTGTTTATCACAGGTGAACGATTTACAAGCGCTGAGGCTCAAGGGTTTGGGTTGATTGATATGGTTGTTTCTAAAGAAGAAATTGATGATAAGGTGAAAAAATATTGTTCTATTTTAAAATCATCTGGACCAAAAGCAATTATCGAAATAAAAAAACTCATCGATAATTATGAACATCTTTCCATTGAAGAATACAAAAAGCAAACGGTGGAAAAAATTGCTGAATTACGTATTTCAAAGGAAGGTCAAGAGGGAATCAATGCATTTCTAGAGAAAAGAAAAACCAATTGGAGTGAATAACTGTGTTTAAAAAAATTCTCATTGCGAATCGTGGAGAAATCGCTGTTCGAATCATCAAAGCCTGTCAGGAGCTAGGGATTCAAACCATTGCAATTTACTCAGATGTAGATAAAAAAGCACCACATGTGCTTCTTGCTGATGAAACCGTGTGTCTTGGTGATCCAACACCAGTTGAAAGCTATTTAAATATTCCAAAAATCATCAAAATTGCAAAGGAAAAAAAAGCTGAGGCTATTCATCCAGGGTATGGTTTTTTAGCAGAAAACCCTGATTTTGCGGAAACCTGTAACAAGGCAGGGATTAAATTTATTGGTCCTTCTCCAAAGGTCATTAGTTTGATGGGGGATAAAATTGCTGCGAAAAAAACCATGCAGAAAGCTAAGATTCCGGTTATACCTGGATATCATGGATTAAAACAAGATAATGATGCCTTGGTTGAGGAAGGAAAAAAAATAGGGTTTCCATTGTTAGTGAAGGCTGCTGCTGGTGGCGGTGGCAAGGGAATGCGGATTGTTAAAACCAAAGATGATCTTCTTGAAGCAATTGAGGGTGCGAAACGTGAATCAAAATCTTCTTTTGGTGATGACACGGTTTTTCTTGAGAAATATCTTGATAAACCTCGCCACATTGAATTTCAAATCCTTGCCGATGAACAAGGCAACACCATTCATTTATTTGAACGAGAATGTTCAATCCAACGTCGACATCAAAAAATCATTGAGGAATCACCTTCCCCAGTGATGACCGATGAGCTTCGTGAAAAAATGGGTGAATCTGCAGTGCGTGCTGCGGAAGCGGTTGGCTATGAGAATGCAGGTACCGTTGAGTTCATGGTGGATAAGGATCTTAATTATTATTTTATGGAGATGAACACCCGTCTTCAAGTGGAACATCCGATCACTGAAATGACGACTGGTGTTGATTTGGTGAAGTGGCAGCTTCGCATTGCAAACAATGAACCATTAACCTTGAAACAAAAAGATTTGGTACAACGAGGTCATGCTATTGAATGTCGGATTTATGCTGAGGATGCAGAAAATGGTTTTCTCCCTAGTGTAGGAATGCTTAAAAAGGTTGAGGAACCAAGTGGCCCTAACATTCGTGTTGATTCTGGTATTGTTTCTAATATTCAGGTTTCAGCTTATTATGATCCTATGCTTTCAAAATTGATTGTTTCAGCTGAAAACAGAGCAGAATCAATTGAAAAAATGATTTGGGCGCTTTCTCATTATGCTGTGCTTGGTATTACCTCTAACATATCGTTTTTAAAAAAGGTAATTGAACATGATCAGTTTCAAAAGGGAAATACGACTACGCATTTTATTGATAATTATTTCAAGGATTGGACCGTCACAAAAAAGGGTTTGCCGGTGGAAGCAATTATTGCATTAGCAGTGTATGATTCTATGCATTCTACTAAAGAGGAAACCGTTCGCTACAAAGAAGCTGATCCTCATTCTCCTTGGAAACATGTGGGAAGATGGCGTGTGAGCGGGGAGGCATAAGCTATGTTTATCAATTACGAACATAAGAATAATGTATACAGTGTGACCATTGAACGGCGGAAGAATACCTATTTTGTCACCTATGATAATACAGAATATAAGGTAAATCCAGAGGAAATCAAACCTGGTCATTTAAAAATTCAAGTGGGCGATCAGTTAATCAAAGCAATTGTCACTGAAGGTGAACATGAAAAATTTGTGTTTATTGATGGTAACGTATTCAAAGTAAAACCAGTGGAGCTTACCGGTCGAAAGAAGAAAGGTAAAAAGGAAAGCGATAAAAGTGATCTTGATTCACCGATTTCCGGTAAAATTGTGAACGTAAAAGTGAAAACTGATGATACGGTAAAGAAGGGTGATGTATTGATAGTCATTGAGGCTATGAAGATGGAGTATTTAATTCGAGCACCATATAACGGTAAAGTAAAAAAGGTTCATTTCAAGGAAAACGATCAAGTTGAAATTGGTCAGACTACTATCGAGATTAAGAAAAAATAGGAGAGGAATTCAACTATGGATGTCATTGAAAGTAGCATTAATACAGAGAGTAAGCAGTTTAAGGATAATTATGCACATTATGAGAAGCTTGTAAAAAATCTTAAGGATAATATTTCTCAGGCACAGATGGGTGGTGGTAAAGAAAAAATAAAGCTACATAAAAGTAGGAATAAAATGCTTGCTCGTGAGCGTATAGATGCATTGCTTGACCAGGATACTCCATTTATGGAGTTTAACCCATTGGCTGCCTATGGGATGTATAAAGATAAGGCTCCTTGTGCAGGTATTGTCACCGGTATTGGTATCATCCATGGCCGGGAAGTTGTTATCGTTGCCAATGATGCAACGGTTACCGGTGGAACATATTATCCAATGACAGTGAAGAAACATTTACGAGCTCAAAAAATCGCTTTGGAAAACAATCTACCCTGCATCTATTTAGTGGATTCTGGTGGAGCATTTCTTCCTATGCAGGATGAGGTATTTCCAGATCGGGAGCATTTCGGTCGTATTTTTTATAACCAAGCGATGATGTCTTCAAAGAATATCCCTCAGATTTCATCGGTGATGGGATCTTGTACTGCTGGTGGTGCATATGTTCCTGCAATGAGCGATGAAAGCATCATTGTGAAAGGCACAGGTACCATTTTTCTTGGTGGTCCACCCTTGGTAAAAGCTGCGACTGGTGAAGAGGTCAGTGCTGAGGATCTTGGTGGGGCTGATGTGCATTGTAAAGAAAGTGGAGTGTCAGATCATTATGCTCATGATGATCCTGAGGCTATACATATGGTGCGAAGTAGCGTTGAAAACTTGAATCGATCAGCAAAAACATATCTTGATATTCGTAAACCAGAGGAACCTGCCTATGATATCAAAGAGATATATGGCATTATCCCAAAGGATTCACGGAAACCATTTGAGGTACGGGAAATCATCGCCCGTATTGTCGATGGATCAAAGTTCCATGAGTTCAAAGCATTGTATGGACCAACCATTGTTTGTGGATTTGCTCGGATTATGGGTTATCCAGTAGGAATCCTTGCCAACAATGGCGTCTTGTTTTCTGAATCCGCTTTGAAGGGATCTCATTTCATCGAAATCTGTTGTCAACGGAAGATCCCATTGGTCTTTTTACAGAATATTACGGGGTTTATGGTTGGTCGAAAATATGAATCTGGTGGTATCGCAAAAGATGGAGCAAAGATGGTTAATGCGGTTGCAACAGCAAATGTGCCTAAGTTCACGGTTCTTATTGGTGGATCCTTTGGTGCTGGTAATTATGGGATGTGTGGTCGTGCCTATGAGCCTCGTCAGTTGTGGATGTGGCCGAATTCACGTATTTCGGTGATGGGAGGGCAGCAAGCAGCTACTGTGCTGTTAACGGTGAAACGTGATCAGATGTGGCGAAAGGGAAAAGAATTAAGCCAAAAAGAGGAAAAAAATATCACTGAGCCTATACTTGAAAAATATGAACAGGAAGGCAGTCCCTACTATAGTACGGCTCGGATTTGGGATGATGGCATTATTGATCCTGCGGATACTCGGATGGTACTTGGTCTGGGTATTTCAGCAGCGTTAAATGCACCGATTCCTGATTGGAAACCTGGTATTTTCAGAATGTAGGATACCAATTCAACCCTCTTCTTTTTTTATTTTTTCTTTGTTTTCTCTTGATAGTGGATGATAGAGCACACTATTGACATTGAGTTTCTGAGAGGATCTCCCCTGGATTCGGGCAATGATCTGAACCATGAACCATTCAACACTATATTTGAAATTGATTTTCTCCCAGAGTAAAGCAATAACATACCAGCTGAATAGGACACAGAAGAGAAAGAGCAGATCTGCAACCACATTAAAGGGGAAGGGATCAACAAAAAGAGAGGTAAACAGTCGTGCCCATAGCACGGCAATGATTGATTCGAACACAAACATGGTAAGGGTGATCATGCTGAATCGTCTGAGAAAAATGGTTCGTTTTACGTATTTCAGTCGTTTTTCATGTGAGGAATAGTCATAGCGAATGATCATCAGTGTAGTGATCAATGTCATGAGCATAAGATTAAAGGCTACCATGCTAACCGGCCAGTAGGGAAGAGTGAGATCGGGGATGCCAAAGAATGCAAGAAAGATTATGGACAACAGTAGCAGTCCAATGGAAGCAATCAGTCCGAATTTAAGTATTTGTTTTTTATTTGCTTGTTTTGCAAAAAGTAAACCAAAGATAACACCAAAGAAAGGAACAGCGGCCATGGGGATGAGTCCGAATTGTCCTCTGAACAGCCATGAAAGAGGAATAGCAATAAGGAGGTT
>CAZVKY010000005.1:0-24016 GCA_964627915.1 uncultured Thermoplasmatales archaeon | reverse complement strand
CTACTGATCCGATGTTTTAATAGAGTTGGAAGATGTGATCCTTTTTCGAGTTGGTTGTAGACTAGATAGGTATTAGTCGTTGCTGACATCATGGAAAACAGTGGCCCCCACATGGCAATAAGAAGCAATGGGAACATAACCGCGATCAGCCAGACAGGGAGGAGATCAATGTAATCATAATTTGCTTGAAAGATAATGAGCAGGACCGCATGGATGAAGACGACATAAAGGATGAGAAAGCCTCTGAGGATGTCAAGGGAGAGGATTCGCTTCATGATTTTTAGTCCTTTTTTGATTAGGGATGGTTGATCTCTGAGAGAACCAGCTGAGTTGCTTTCGGTATGGCTTTTTCAATTTCTGGGCTCAGTGTTTCAGTGAATTCACAGGGTGTTTCATGCAGCACGATGCCAATGATGATGATGTCCTTTGGAATCAGTTGTTCTCCGAGATGTTCAGCAAGTTTAATTGCTTCAGGCAGGCTCACATCATGAGGGTTGCAGGAGTGAACGGTGCGGCATTCTTTGATACTGAATCGTTTCACTGATCCTAAAGGAGAGTTTTTATCATAGATGGCATCAACTAGGATTGCTTTGTCATATCCTCTGAAGATATCAAGCAGGTTCATGCCACCGGTCATTGCTTCGTCAAAAACGATATCTTTTCTGATTACCTTTTCTTTAAGCTTTTGAACGATGTGTATGCCGATACCATCATCACCAAGTATGGGGTTTCCGATTCCTATGACTATGGTTTTCATATGGCAACGTGTTATTGTTTGTATGTCTTGTAGAGTTTCTTTTTTGAATCGTAGATATCGATCTGCATGGACATCCCACCAGGTATGCTATGAGTTGCACAGGCAAAGCAGGGATCATAAGCCCGAAACGCCATTTCCACTTGGTTGAGAATGCCATCATCGACCGTTCCGTTTTTAATGACTCCTTTGGCCGCATCACGAACTGACATGGTTATAGCACCAGCATTATTGGTGGTAGCGACGATCAGGTTTGCTTTGTCAACCAGACCGTGTTCATTGAGTTTGTAATGATGAATCAGAGTTCCTCGTGCTGCTTCTACCACACCGATTCCCTCACCGGGTTTTCCAACCGGGTTTCTAATATCTGTTGAGGTTATCTTTGGATCGTTGATGAGTTCCTTTGCTCGTTCGGTCACATACAAGAGTTCAATCAGCCGGGCCCAGTGAAATGCCAGTGTTGAGTTCACGGGTTTACCACCAAAGGTCTCATACATGGTGTTGTATGCACTATCGGCTTTGGGTGTGGCCATTCCATTTGATACATTGAGTCGGCCAAGTGGCCCAACCCGGTAGATGCCACTGTTTTTCCCATCGGTTAGGCCGTTCCATCCAATTTTTTTGATGTAGGGAAATTTCATGTAGCTCCAAGATTCCACGTGTTCACTGATGTACGTATGATAGTCCTTAACTGGGAATTTCAGGTATTCTTCTCCTTGTTGATCGGTGATTCGTATCTGTCCATCATAGAAGTTGAGCTGGTTGTTTTCATCGACTAGACCCATATTGTAGGTGTTGAGCTGGTAGGGATCGCTTTTGATCAGGTTCACATAATCCTTGTTTTCAAGGATGATATCATTAAATAATTTAAGTGAGAATTCAGCAAAGTCAACGCTTGAATTAACCATGTTTTTGATGTCACCGACTTCGTCTTTTTTCAGACCTTTTGAAACCCCACCTGGAAGTCCACACACGGGATGGGTTGCTTTTCCACCGAGGATCGCGGTGATTTTTTGACCATATGCTCGGTGTTTAATGACCTCTTTTCCAATGTCAAGACCTGCTTTTTGGATGACACCGAGGATGTTTCTTTCTGCTGCGGGTGCATCTGGTCCGACCACAAAATCAGGGCCTCCTAAGTAGTAGAAATGGAGGATGTGATCATAGATAACGTAGCCGCAGTACATCAGTTCCCGAAGTTTCTTTGCTGTTTCTGTTGGTTCAACGTTGAAGGCATCATCAAGTGCTTTGGTTGCAGCAAAGTGATGTGCAACAGGACAGACACCACAAATACGTGAGGTGATCTGTGGCATGTCTTCAGCACATCGTGCTTGGCAGAATCGTTCAAAGCCTCTCAGTTCAGGGATCTGTAAATAGGCGTTTTCTACGTTTCCCTTATCATTTAAGAAAATATTGATCTTCCCATGTCCTTCTAGTCGAGTGATGGGATCAATGGTTATGGTTTTCATTTTTTCACCTTCCGGTTGATAAGTGCTTTGGGTAATCCATATTTGTAGAAGATGCCAATGGGATCTCTGATTTTTTCGATGAGCGCATTGATTTCATCTTCTGTCATATCCTCTTCATGCTCGACACCGATGATTGAGGCAAGTGCAGAAATCATTTTTGCTCCTTGGTCAAGTGATTTTGGTGTTGGTCCACCACAGCCAGTGCAGGGCATGTTGGCATCAAGACATCGTGCCTCACAGCCTCCTCTGGTAGCTGGGCCCATGCAGATGATACCTTGTTCAAGCAGGCATTTTTCTGGGTCAATATCGGTTGTTTCATAGACTCGTTTGACACCAGTGAGCATTTTTTCTGATCGTTCACGGGGGCATTCATCACAGACTGATTTCTGAGGAGCAAGGACTGATCCTTTTTCTGGAATGTTTCCTTCAAGGATAGCAGTAATAACGTTAAGGATGAGTTTGGTTGGTGGCGGACAACCTGGTAGATAGTAGTCTACATCTACGGTTTGATCAAGGCTTTTCACGGTATCATAAAAATCAGGAAGATTTAGTGTTCCTTCTTTGACCTTGGTCTTTGTTTGTGGAAGAATTTTTTCTTTGTTTTCCGTTGATGGATTATTTAAATACGCGGTTTCAAAGACTTCTTTTTTATCAGCGACATTAGCCAGGCCAGGGATTCCTCCATGGGTGGCACAGGCACCAAAGGCTACGAGTATCTTTGATTTTTTTCGCAAGAGTTTTGCCAGATGTTCTTGTTCCTCGGTACGTATTGCACCGTTGAAGAAGCAGACATCGATGTAGTTATCTTTCATGTTTTCAACATCGCTGTATTTGTAATCAAGGGCGACGGGCCAGAAGACGATTTCAGCGTTTTCAGCAACATCCAGGATTTTTTCATCGATATCTAGGACTGCTATTTCACAGCCGCCGCAGCTTGCTGCCCAGTAAAAGGCAAAGCGTGGTTTTTCTTGTTTTTTCGCACTCATGCTTTCACCCCATTTTTAAGGCTGCAGGGGCCGAGTTCTTTGAGTTCTCTAACAAAATCTGTGACCACATCTGCATATTTTTGCCCCTCTGAAGCAGAAACATATTCGAATCGGACGCGTTTTTCATCGATGCCCAGTTGATCCATGAGTTTTTTTAGGAGAAGTGTTCGTCGTTTGGTTTTATAATTACCAGTTTGATAATGGCAGTCTCCGGGATGACAACCGGCGATGAGCACGCCATCTGCTCCATCTTTGAGTGCACTAAGAATAAAGGATGCATCCACCCGTCCAGAACACATTACTCTGATGGAGCGGACATTTGGTGGATATTTGATTCTGCTGGTTCCAGCTAGATCTGATCCGGCATAGGAACACCAGTTGCAGAGAAAAGCAATAATGTTTGGTTCGAATTCTTCGGTCATTTATATCAAACCTCCTCCAGGGCATAGGCTTTTATCATAGCTAGAATCTGTTTATCATTGAATCCTCTTTGTTGCATGGCTCCTGATGGACAGGCCACTACACAGGCACCACATCCCATACAGAGTGTTTCATTGACTTTTGCTACTGTTTTTTCATCTTCTTGTTTTTCAAGCTCAATGGCATCATAGGGACAAATTGAGATACAGGTTGCACAGCCAGAACAAAGGTCTTCGTCAACCACTGAGACATAGGGTTCGGTTTCATATTCTTCTTTTGAGAGAATATTTGCTGCTCTACTTGCTGCGCCACTGGCATGGGCAACTGAATCCTGAATGTCCTTTGGTCCTTGGCAGGATCCCGCGATGAAGATGCCACTGGTGAAGGTATCCATGGGTCGTAGTTTAGGATGAGCTTCAAGTAGGAATCCATCTGCGCTTTGTGAAATCCGAAGAATTCGTGAGAACACATCGGTATCCTCTCGTGGAACAAGAGCAGGAACAAGAACTACTAGGTCTGAGGTGATCTCAAAGAGCTTACTTGTGGTGGTATCAAAGATATCGATGATGAGGCCGTTTTCATTGGTTCGGACTTCTGAGGGCCGACCTCTGAAGAAGTTAACGTTCATATTACGGATCTTTCGGTAGAATTCCTCATATCCTTTGCCGAAGCTACGGATATCGGTGTAGCAGATATTGAGTTCAACATCATCACCGAGTTTTTCCTTTAAAAGATAGACCTGTTTGAGTGCGCTCATACAACCAATGCGGCAGCACCAGGTGCAAGCGGTTTCATCTCTGCTGCCTACGCAGAGCACATAGGTAACACTCTTTGGTTTTTCATTCGTTGATGGACAAACGATCTTTCCATCAGTGGGACCAGCGGAGTTGATCAGTCGTTCCATTTCCATGCTGGTAATCACATCTGGTGAAGTGGTGTAGCTGTATTCATGAAGTGCACTAGGATCGAGGACATCATAACCGGTTGCGACTACTATTACTCCAACATTAATATCAATAGTGGTATCTTTTTGATCAAAATCAATACACGTTTCCGGGCATGCCTCTACACAAAGTGGGCCACTCCCACATTTTCCTTTTGTTAGCATCAGACAGGTGTCTTTGTCGATAGTGTACTTTGGTGGGACGGCTTGTGAGAAGGGAATGTAAATAGCACTGCGTTTTCCCATGCCCATGTCGAATTCACTAGTGATGCGATCATGAAGCCGGCAGGCTTCTGCACAGTCCCCACAGCCTTTGCATTTATCAAGTTGCACATACCTGGCTTTTTTATTTACGGTCACCGTGTAGTTTCCAATGGTTCCATCAACATTGGTGACCTCTGCATAGGTAATTAGTTCAATGTTTGGATGGGAAAAGACTTCTTTCATTTTAGGAGTGAGAATGCATCCTGAGCAATCCAGGGTGGGAAAGGTTTTATCTAGTTGTGCCATGCGCCCACCGATACTAGGTGTTTTCTCTACCAGATATACTTGATGACCATCTTCAGCAAGATCAAGAGCGGATTGAATGCCTGCGATGCCACCTCCAATCACCATGGCTTTTGGTATGATCTTTACTTTGGGTGGTTCAAGTGATTCCAGTAACCTGGCTTTTGCTACAGCTCCTTTTAGTATTTTTTTTGCTTTTTCTGTTGCAATCTTTGAATCATCATGAATCCAGGAACATTGCTCTCGGATATTTGCTATTTCAAGGTTAAAAGGATTGAGCCCTCCGTCTTTAACAATACCTCTAAAGGTGGTTTCATGCATCCGAGGTGAGCATGACGCGGTGACCACGGCATCGAGTTTGTATTTTTTGATGGTATCTTTAATCAGGGTGGCTCCAGCCTCTGAGCAGATGTATTTGTAGGTTTTACTGACCACCACATCATCAAGGGTTTCTGCATATTTTGATAATTCGTTGACATCGACTTTACTTGCGATGTTTTCCCCACAGTGACAGATAAACACACCGATTTTTTTGTTCATGTTTATTTGCCTCCTATGGTAACGGTTTGTATAGGACTTTGATTCAGGGTAAATCCGAGTTTTTCTTTCTCAATTCCTAAAGCTACACCCAGGATTTGGGTTAGATAAAACACAGGCACATCAAGGGTTTCAGCAACGGTTTTACCTGCTTGTTTTTGTTTGGCATCGAACTGTCGGTGACACCAAGGACAGACATCAATCAGTGCATCGAATTCTTCTGCTTTGATACGCTGTAGTTTCTGACCGGTTTTGGTAAGTGCGGACTCTGCCAGATTTGCATTGAGCAGTCCACCGCAGCAGTCAAGTTTCTCTGGGTAATCAATAGGTTCTGCACCGATTGTTTTGAGGATAGTTTCCATCTTCTGTGGGTTTTCTGAATCCACGGGTCGGCCGATTTCACTTGGTCTGATAAGATGACAGCCATAGTGAGTGGCGAGTTTCATTCCAGTGAGTGGTTGTTTTACCTTCTTTTTAATGGTTTCAGGGGTCACGACATCATGCAGGAGATCAACGGTGTGAACGATGTCAACGTTTCCTTGGTAGCTGAGGTCTTCATCAGCTAGATAAGTGTTAATGCGTTGTTTCATTTCTTCATCAGAGTCAAGAACATGTTTACAATCACTGAGCCCATGATGACAGATGGAACAGGGAGCAAAGATGTCATGGCCCTTTTTTTCTGCAAGGGCGATGTTTCGAGCTGAAAGGGCGAGGGTGAGCATTTGGTTCACACTTTTAAGTGGATTTCCACAACAGGAAAAGCCTTGTATGTCCACTAGTTCTATATCAAAATGAGGGAGGACTTCTCGGATGGAGAGTTCATAGGCGTATTGTTCTGTTTGCATGATGCATCCAGGGTAAAAAACATATTTTTTCATTGATATCACCTCTAGATCTTCTCCACTGCTAATTTTGAGAGAAACATTTGGAATTTGCTTGGATCCTGTGGTTTGGTGATTTCTGGGAGGCTGAGATCCTCTCTTCTAATGCTTTTGTTATCTGTGGTAGTGATTTCTTTTTCATCTTGTAGCATCCCGATTGAAAGAACGCTTTGCAGCATGGTTGAATAATTCCCAGGGATTTGGTTTCCCTTTGCAACAACCATATTTTTCAAAGCGAAAAGAATGTCTACGGGTGCGACTTTTTGTGGGCAGCGTTCCCTGCATTTAAAACAGCTCATGCAGGTCCAGATGATATCTGAGTTCACCATTTCATCGATTAAGCCTCGTTTAAAGAGAGCTACGATATCATGTGGTTCAAGTTCCAGGAGTTTATGTGCTTCGCATCCTGAGGTACATTTTGCACATTGAAAACAGTATGCAGATGCTTCATCTTGTAGTTTTTTTAATCTGATGTTTATTTCTTCTTTTAGGTCTGTTTGTGATTCTCCCATAGAAGTTAGATCAACAATACTCAAATGGATAACCTCCTTTGTGTTGTATGGTTAAATTTTTCTTTATTATCTTTTTTTGAATGAATACGTATGTCCATTGTTGAGAAATTAAATTTACTTATAAGATTGTCGCCCGGTATTCTAATCAGTAGCTTCTTTATATTAATTACCCGCATTTTTTCGGCAATTGATGATAATCAAACAGATGCTGTCGACAAAATAGCAGTTATATATATTGTTTCAATAAGTCAGCGATTTGCTTATTTGTTGAGTTTAAATTCCCATTCACACCAGAGATCATCTGGATGCTCATCCGGGGGGCAAACATTGCAGACAAGCGTTATATCAGGGTTAAACTCTTTAGCAAAGGCACTAAGAAATCCTTTCCGCACGGGTTTGCAACCGAATTCATCAAGTCCTTTGGTGATCCGTGTGTTTTGCACGCGGCATTTCACGTTTCTAATGATGCCTTTGCCGTTTTTCTCTTCGATTTCTTTATCCTCTAGATCTAGTGCCCATCCAGAATACCTAAGTGCTTTGATCACATCAGTTATGGTGTCTCCGTTGATGTTGAAGAGTTTTTTGATTTTTCGGGCTTCTATTTTTCCCATGACCTCCCATACCCGTCTGTCGATTTCGGTTGCTATTTCCGTTCCATATGCTTCTTCGATGAACAGATAATATAATCCATCCACGGCCCACATATCCCTCAGATGCATGAACACGAAATCAGCAAGTTTTTCCTTTGGAATATCCTCAATGAGTTTTCGATCTTCTTCTCTTCCCATATGTTCTTCCTTCTTTTTTTAGTAATACGGTAAAAAGAAAAAAAGGAGAGATTTATTGCATTTTCTCCTTAATGGCATTAGTCAGTTTTGGAAGTACGTTGTAGAGGTCTCCGACGATACCGTAATCAGCGGAGTTAAAGATCAATGCCTCTGGGTCCTTGTTGACCGCGACAACCACTCCTGAGTCGCGCATACCCGCGATATGTTGGATCTGCCCGGAGATCCCAGCGGCGATGTAGAGTTGTGGTTTGACCTTATGACCCGATAAGCCGATCCAGTGTTCCTCTGGTAACCATTTCAGATCTGCTGCAATGGGTCTACTGCAGCCCACGGTTTTTCCTTTTAGTACATCTGCAAGTTCCATTGCATATTTGAGATCATCCTTGTTTTTAAAACCTCGTCCACAGGAGACAATGATTTCTGCATCTTCAACACTGACCCCGTCAGATTTTGTTTCTGAGACATTGGTTATCGTTGATTGAGCAGTTTCTGGAGCGATCTTTTTATTTATGATTTCTCCTTTCCGGCTGCTGTCTGGTTCATTAGCATCAAAGACCTTTGATGGAACGGTGATAATGGCGGGAGTACTGTTGAATTGATCCACTGAAACAGCGTTGCCACTGTAGACCACACGTTCTGTAGTGATCTTATCATCCTTGACAGAAACATTGGTGGCATCGATCACGCATCCTGCATCAAGCACACCAGCAAGACGGGATGCCAGTTCTTTTCCGTTCTTATCCGATCCGATAAGCACGGTTTCAGTTTTTGTTTCCTCAATGAGTTCTTTTAAAATCTGTGTATATTCCTCTGCTTTGTATTGGTCTACATCGGTTTCAACCATGATGACCTTATCGGCCCCATAACTAATGTATTCCTTTGCTAGGTTTTCATCTTTTTTTCCGATGATGACGGCAATGGTTTCCGTTGAAAGTTCTGCCGCCTTTGTTAAAAGTTCAAAGACCAGTGTTTTTTTATCAGCATAGACTAGTGTCATAATGATCACCTCAACACTCCCTCTTTGGCAAGATTATCCACCAGTTTCTGTATGGATTCATCACTGTCATCTTCATAGACGATATTTTTTCGTTCCATGGAAACACCCTGTAGATCAATAGATGTTACTTTGAGATCAGCATTGATGTCAAGATCATCAGTTTTCCATTCCTGGATGGGTTTATTGGCTGCTGCAAGAATCTGCATGAGACTGGGCAAACGGGGTTCATTGATTTCTTTAGTGACCGTGAGCAGTACTGGATATGGTGATTCCATGGTGATCACAGTATCACCCAGGTTTCGTTCTGCACTTATTTTTTCCTTGTCTGCATCAATTTTTTGAACGTAAGTGATCTGTGGAATGTTAAGCATTCCTGCAAGACGTGGACCGACCTGACCTGAGAACATATCAGTTGATGCTTCACCGCAGAGTATGAGATCATAGTCACCGATCTTTTCAATGGCCTTGGAAAGAATTCTGGTTAATACCGCATAGTCTTGGGTTTCTGGCGGGGTGATGATCACGCCTTCATCAGCACCCATGGCTAGCATTTCCTTCATTCGTTCCTTGGCATCGGCTTCTCCAACGGTGATCACACTTATTTTTCCGCAACCTGTTTTTTCTTTGATGTTAATTGCTTCTTCAACTGCGTTTTTATCGATGTCATTGACTTTTTTATCTAGTCCTGTTAGGATGGGTTTGTTGGTGTTTGCATCCATTTTCATTTCTGAGATGTCAACGACTTGTTTTGCACAGACAATGATATTCATATCTTTACCCCCTGCTCTGTTTTCTTTTTTTGTTGTTCTCTTTCCCGCAGGTTTTTTCGTTTGATTTTTCCACTTTGTGTTTTTGGTAGTTCTTCTACAAATTCAATCTCACGTGGATATTTATAAGGTGCTGCGACCTCTTTAGTATGCTCCTGGATATCCTTTTTCAGTGCATCTGATGCATTAGTAGGATCATGGAGAATGATGAATGCTTTTACAATCACACCTCTCATTTCATCCGGACTTGCTACCACTGCTGCTTCGAGCACCTCTGGATGTGAGATGAGTGCGGATTCAACTTCGAATGGTGAGATCCGGTAGCCACTAGCCATGATCAGATCATCATCTCGTCCGCTGAACCAGAAATAGCCATCTTCATCCTTGTACAACACATCCCCGGTGAGAAACCAGTCTCCTTTGAAGCTTTTCTCTGTTTTTTCGGGTTTGTTCCAGTATTTCCTGAACAATCCAGGATCAGTTCGCTTCACCGCAAGCATCCCAGGTTTTTCAGCGGGTAAAATATTACCATTTTCATCGATGATATCACAAATCTTACCCGGTTGGGGTTTACCACAGGACCCTTCTTTGATAGGCATATCTTTCATGTTTGATAGATACACCATTACTTCGGTCATACCAATGCCATCATAGATTTGCATGCCAAATCGTTTTTTCCAGTTTTTCATCACCTCTGGATTTAATGGTTCTCCAGCTGAGATACAATGCCTGAGGCTTGAAAGATCATAAGTTTTTTCTGCGTTTTCAATGGTGAGAAACATACGGTAACAGGTAGGAACACTTGCTAGATTGGTGATTTTGTATTTTTGAATGAGTTCATACCAGCGTTTGGGCGTGAATTTTCCATCATAGACCATGGTAGTAATTCCCCAACGCCAAGGGTATAAAAATCCGTTTCCTAGTGGAAAAATCCAGCTGAGATTACCGGTATGACCAATGATGTCATCATTTATGGTCTTCTGCCAGTAAAGCACACTGGGATCGTTTCCCGGCACCCATTGATGAAGATGTACAGCTCCCTTGGGATCACCGGTTGTTCCTGAGGTATAGCAGAAAAACGCGGTATCAGTTTTTTTGGTTTTTTCTAAGTCAAGTGTTGGTGATGCTTGTTTCATTTCATCTTTATAGTTGATTTCATCTCCATCGGTGTCACCGACCACGATGATGTGATCTAGTGTTGGACAATCATTAGCGATGTCATGGACTTCTTTCACATATTTTTCTGTGGTGATAACTGCTTTTGCTTTGCTATCATTGATGCGGTAGGCAACTTCCTTTGCCCGAAACATCACACTTGATGGAATGGGGACTGTTCCTATTTTGACGCCGCCGAGAAACGAGGTTTGAAACGCTGGAATATCAGGAAGACGAATAAGGAATCGATCGCCTTTTTGAAGGCCAAGGTTTCTGAGGATGTTTCCAAATTTATCCGTAACTGTTTTCATCTCTAGAAATGTGTATGAAGCAGTTTCTCCTTGTTCGTTTTCCCACAGAAGCGCTGGTTTTTGTTTGTTTTCTCCCTCTGCGTGTTTATCCACACAGTCATAACCAATGTTGTAGGAATCAGGTATGTTCCATTTCCATTGCTTGCGTTCTTTTTGATAATTAAATGATCCCATAGATATCACATTCATTACATTTTTTTATCTGAGGAGACTGGCCGCAATCACCATGCGTTGGACTTCACTAGTTCCTTCATAGATCTCAGTGATTTTTGCATCGCGGAACAATCGTTCCACGGTGTATTCCTTGGTGTAACCATACCCTCCATGGATTTGTACTGCTTTGATGACACTTTCCATAGCGGTTTCTGAGGCATAGAGTTTCGCCATGGCTGCTTCCTTTGAATATCGTCCCTTGCCTTGATCTTTGGTGTAGGCTGCATTGAGGGTGAGCATTCGCGCTGCTTCTACACGGGTGGCCATATCTGCTATCATCCATTGAATAGCCTGGAATTTTGCGATAGGTCTGCCGAATTGCTGTCGTTGTTTTGCATATTCGATGCATTCATCAAGAGCGGCTTGTGCGATACCAACGGCTTGTGCAGCAATCCCAATACGTCCACCATCTAGGGTTGCAAGGCAGATTTTGAATCCATCACCTTCTTTTCCTAAAAGATTTTCTTTTGGAACTTCCATATCTTCAAAGATAAGTTCTGATGTTTTGCTGGCATTGATGCCAAGTTTGTCAAAGATACTTCCGACTTTGTATCCTTTCATATCGCTTTCAACGATGAAGGCACTTATTCCTTTTGATTTAGCATCTTTATCGGTGACTGCGAAAACGATGATGATTCCTGCTTCTGGACCACTTGTGATAAAGGTTTTATCACCATTGATGATATATTTGTCGCCTTTGAGTGTTGCTGTGGTTGACATAGCGCCAAGATCTGAGCCAGCATTTGGTTCTGTTCCGGCAAATGCACCGATTTTTTCTCCTTTTGCTAGGATTGGTAGATATTTCTTTTTTTGTTCCTCGGTTCCATATTTCATAATGGGCCAGGCAGCAAGAGAGTTATGTACTGAGGTAACAACACCAGTTGATGCACATTTTCGTGAGATTTCTTCAACCACGATTTCATAGCTAATAGTGTCTAGGCCAGCCCCTCCATAATCTTGAGGGATGATGATGCCAAGAAGACCCAGTTTAGCCATTTTTTCTAGGGTTTTGGTTGGATATTCCTCCTTTTCATCTAGTTCTGAAGCGATGGGAGCAACCTCTTTTTCTGCAAACTCTCGAACCATTTTTTGAATCATTTTCTGTTGTTCATTTAATTCTAATTGCATGGAGAGGTCAAATAAAATATGATAACATAAATCTTTCCATAAAAAATAAAGCCTAATCAAAAAAGAAAGACATATAATATATTTTTTCATTCGTAATGTGGGGAGTTGCCCTTGTGAAAGTAGGCTTCATACATGTTTATACTGGTTCGGGAAAAGGAAAAACTACTGCTGCTCTGGGTCTTGGACTTCGGGGAACTGGTGTAGGTTTTCGTGTTCATATGATTCAGTTTATGAAAGGAAGAAGGTATAGTGAGATTGATGCGATTGCTCATTTACCATCTTTTTCGGTTTCTCAGCATGGTCGAGATGAATTTGTTAATAAAGAAAACCCTGAGCAAATTGATATTGATATGGCTCAAGCGGGTTTTTCTTTTGCAAAAAATATTATTTATGAGAACAAATATGATATTATTATTCTTGATGAGATTAATGTTGCAGTTGATTTCAATCTCATTGGCCTTCAGGATGTTCTAAGAATAATGGAGAATAAACCAGAACCTCTCGAGCTCGTGTTAACCGGCCGGTATGCACATCAAAAAATTATCCAAAAAGCAGATCTGGTCACAGAAATGCTTGAGATTAAACATCCTTATCAAAAAGGCATTCAGTCTAGAAAAGGAATTGATTTTTAACATAAATAGGTGAAAGATAAATGGTTGATAAAAAAATCCTTGATGACATCAAAAAAGCAAAGAAAACCTGGGAAAAGGAAACCTATGAGGCTTTGACTAAGAAACATCCAGAAAGAAAAGAAGAGTTTGAGAACCTTTCCTCAATTACTGTCGATCCGTTGTATACCCCACTTGATGTTAAGAATGATGAATATCTCTCAGATCGAGGTTTTCCCGGTGAATTTCCTTTTTTACGAGGTATCCATGCTACCATGCATCGCGGACGACTATGGACCATGCGACAGTTCGCTGGATTTGGATCTGCGGAGGAGACCAATCAACGCTATAAATATCTCCTTAATCATGGTGAAACTGGTTTGAGTGTTGCCTTTGATTATCCAACGCTTTATGGATATGATACCGATCATCCCTTGGCTCGTGGTGAATTTGGGAAATGTGGTGTCGCCATTTCTTCATTAAAGGACATGGAGATTTTATTTCAGGATATTCCTATTGATAAGGTAACCACGAGTATGACCATTAATGGCCCTGCTGCTATTGTGTGGGCGTTTTATATCGCAAATGCTGAGAATAGAGGTATCAGTAAGAATCTTATTGGCGGCACCATTCAAAATGATATTTTAAAAGAATATATTGCGCAGAAATCATATATTTTCCCGCCGGAACCATCCATGCGCTTGATTGTTGATACCTTTGAATATGGATCAAAAAAAGTCCCTCGGTGGAATACAATTAGTATTAGCGGATATCATATTCGGGAGGCTGGTTCTACTGCAGTGCAAGAACTAGCGTTTACCCTTGGTGATGGCATTGAATATGTGAAATGGGCGGATGAGCGGGGTCTTGAAATCGATCAGTTTGCCCCTCGTCTAAGCTTTTTTTTCAATGCACATAATGATTTCTTTGAAGAAATCGCTAAATACCGTGCTGCCCGAAGGATTTGGGCAAAGGAAATGAAAAAACTAGGGGCAAAAAAGAACAGATCCCTTCTCTTACGTTTTCACACACAGACCGCGGGTTGTTCTTTAACGGCACAGCAACCAGAGATCAACATTGTCCGAGTAACCATGCAGGCTCTTGCTGCGGTTCTTGGTGGAACCCAATCTCTTCATACAAATTCCATGGATGAAGCGCTAGCGCTTCCTAGTGAGAAAGCAGTGCGTATTGCATTACGTACACAGCAGATTATTGCTGAGGAAAGTGGGGTAACCCATACCGTTGATCCATTGGGTGGATCATATTATGTTGAATGGTTAACAGATAAGATGGAAGAGGAAACATACCGTTATTTTGATCGGGTTGAACAACTGGGTGGAGTAATTCCAGCCATTGAAAAAGGGTTTTTCCAACGTGAAATCGCTGAAGCAGCATATAAATATCAAAAGGAAATCGATGATCGGAAACGAACGATTGTTGGTGTGAACGATTATCAAACCAACGAAGAAATCGATATTCCCCTTCTGAAATTGGATGAAAAAGGTGAGGAACGCCAGATTAAACGTTTGCAGCAATTACGAAAAAATCGAGATCGAACAAAGGTTACTGGGAGTCTTGAAAAACTGAGAAAGGCCACACAAGGAGATAGCAATTTGATGCCCTTTATCCTTAACTGTGTACATGATTATGCCACTCTTGGTGAGATCTGTCAGGTGTTTCGTGATGAATTTGGAGAATACAAGGAAACAAGTTTGTATTAACAAAGAGATTAAGGAGTGAATTGAGTATGGAACAAAAAATTCGTGTGCTTATCGCAAAACCAGGGCTTGATGGTCATGACCGGGGAGCAAAAGTAGTTGCCCGTGCCCTTCGTGATGCAGGGATGGAAGTGATTTATACTGGTTTACATCAAACACCAGCTATGATTGTGGAAGCAGCGATTCAGGAAGATGTCCATGTCGTTGGTCTGAGTTTACTTTCCGGTGCACATATGACCCTTTTTGTTGATGTTGCTGATCTGTTAAAAGAAAAGGGATTAAACGATGTATTAGTTCTTGGTGGCGGTATCATACCTGAGGAGGATATCCCGAAATTAAAGAAAAAGGGTATCAGTGGAGTTTTTGGTCCTGGTACCCCAGTTGATGAAATTGTTGAGTTTGTGAAAAAGAACGTGAAACAATGACGGAATCAATCTCATCCCGTGTTATCAGTGGTGATCAACGAGCGATTGCACGATTAATCACCCTTGTTGAAAATGATCATCCTCAGGGTCATGCATCGATGAAAGAAATCCATGCTCATACCGGGAAGGCCCAGGTCATTGGGATCACTGGGGTGATGGGTTGTGGAAAGAGCACTCTTATTTTTGAATTAACAAAATGGTATCGGAAACAAGGAAAAACCGTTGGGATCATTGCAGTGGATCCAACCAGTCCGTTTTCTGGTGGAGCCTTACTTGGTGATCGGATTCGAATGATGGAACTTGCTATGGATGAAGGAGTGTTCATTCGGAGTTTAGGAACCCGGGGAATGCTTGGTGGTTTAACAAGTGCAGTATATGATATCGCTGAGATTTTTGATGCTGCAGGAAAAGATATCATCCTTGTAGAAACCGTTGGGGTAGGTCAAGCAGAGGTTGATATCATTAAGATTGCTGATACCACCATTGTTGTCGTTGTTCCTGGTCTTGGTGACTCGGTTCAAACCTTGAAAGCAGGTATCATGGAAATCGCTGATATCTATGTGGTAAATAAGGCTGATCGGGAGGGTGTTGAACAAACCGTTGCAGAAGTGCAAAGTCTGGTTGAGATTGAATGTGCAAACAAGGAATATAAAACACCGATTGTGCAGACGATTGCAAAAGATGGAACACATATTGATGATTTAGCATCTACTATTCAACATCATAAATTGATGCTTCAGAACACAAATCAGTTTGAGGTGCAGAGGAGGTTGCGTTATGAAGCTGAACTCGTTGAAATCATTCGGAAACGATTGATGAGTTTTGTATTTGATGAGCAGCAGTTTAAATCAAAAATTGATCAGTTGATTGGTAAAATTTGTGAAAAAGAGATTGATCCTCATTCTGCTGCTGATGAAATCCTTGATCGAGTGTTAAAATAAAAAAAAGAGGGGAAAATTAGTTTATTTTCCTTTGAAATCTGCTTTTCGTTTTTCCAGAAATGCTTTCATTCCTTCTTTTTGATCATGGGTGGAAAAACTGGTTGAAAAATAGGAGATCTCTAGAGCACAAGCACTGTTCAGATCAATATGTGATCCTTTATTAACCAGTGCTTTGATGAATGCGGTTTGAACAGATGATTTCGCTGCGATTTCATGAGCGAGTTTTTCTACTTCTTCAGTTAGGTTTTCTGATTCCACGATTTTATTGATAAGACCTATTGAGTATGCTTCTTCGGCTTTCAGATTTCTCCCGGTGAGAAGAAGCTCTTTTGCTTTCATCAAACCAACAATTCGTGGGAGTCGTTGTGTTCCACCAAAACCAGGGTTGATCCCAAGGTTGATTTCTGGTTGCCCGATAACAGCAGCATTGGATGCAATGCAGATATCACAGGCCATCATCACTTCGCATCCTCCACCTAGTGCATAGCCGTTGACCGCTGCGATAAAGGGTAGTCGTGAATCCTCGATGTTTCGGGGGAGACTATGGCCAAGTTCAGCGAACTCTTTTGCTTCAAGAGGCGTCATTTCCTGCATTTGTTTAATATCTGCTCCAGCGATGAATGCTTTGCCTTCTCCAGTAAGAATCGCGGCTTTGATGTTACGGTCATCTTCTAGTTCTGCAACTGCAGCTAGGAGTTCTCGAACGGTTTCTTTGTTGAGTGCATTAAGGACTTTTGGCCGATTGATTTTGATGATTCCAATATGATCTTTTTTTTCCAAAATAATATTTTGATATTGCATCTTTTTTCACCTTTATCAGTTATTTTTTGGTGTAATCATAAAATCCTTGACCTGTTTTTCTTCCGAGCATTCCTGCTTGTACCATTTTCTTTAAGAATGGTGCGGGTCGGTATTTGGAATCATTGAATCCTTCATAGAGTACCTTCATAATATTTAATACGACATCAAGTCCGATGAGATCAGCAAGAGCTAGTGGCCCCATGGGATGGTTCATCCCTAGTTTCATCACTGCATCGATGTTTTCAGCAGTTCCTATATCATTTTGCAGGCAGAACACGGCTTCATTGATCATGGGCATGAGCAGGCGGTTGGAAACAAAACCGGGTCCATCATTGACCTCTATTGGTGTTTTGCCCATTTTTTCTGATAAATCATGCACAAGATTCGTGGTTTCATCACTGGTTCGTAATCCTCTGATGACCTCTACTAGTTTCATTAGTGGCACGGGATTCATAAAATGCATGCCGATGAATTTGTCGGGTCTGTTAGTTGCTGAAGCAAGATCTGTGATAGGAATCGTTGACGTATTTGAAGCGAAATAGGTTTCTTTTTTACAGATTTCATCGAGTTCTTTGAACAAGTCTTTTTTTACCTCTATATCTTCAAAGATTGCTTCGATGATTAAATCTGCATCTTTGAGGTCAGTGAGTTTTGTAGTTCCGGTGATATTATCAAGTATCTTTTTTTTATCTGCTTCTTTCATTTTGCCTTTGGCAACACTTTTTGAAAGAAATTTTTCAATCCTGTTCAGTCCCTTTTCTACATAGTCTTTTTTGATGTCTCTTAGCATAACAGTGTATCCTGCTTGTGCAGATACTAGTGCGATACCATGACCCATTTGTCCGGCACCAATCACACCTATTTTTTTAACACTCATGATATATTCCTCCATATTTTTATTCTCTTTCAACAATCATTGAGACTGCATTTCCTCCACCAAGACAGATGGTAGCTAGGCCTCTGTCTTTTTTCATCCGGTTCATCGCATGCATAAGAGTCACTAAGATCCGGGATCCACTGGATCCAATGGGATGACCAAGTGCTACTGCTCCACCATGAACATTGAATTTTTCTTTCGGTATATTAAAGGTTTTCATCACCGCTATTGATGCTGAGGAAAATGCTTCATTGTGCTCAACAAGATCGATATCATCCATTGTTAATTTCATCTTTTTAAGCAGTTTTTTAACACCAGGAATTGGTGCTTCCATCACATGTTCTGGTTTCACTCCACTCGTGTTGTATCCTTTGATGCTGATCAGCGGTTTAACCCCTATTTCTTCAGCTTTTTCTCGGCTCATCACAATCACTGCTGATGATCCATCAGTAATCTGTGAGGCATTTCCAGCAGTGACCACACCATCTTTTTTAAAGAATGGTTTTAACCCAGCGAGTTTTTCTTTTGTAGTTCCAGCTCTAATACCTTCATCTTTGTCAAAGGTGATTGGATCAGCTTTTCGTTGGGGAACCTTAACGGGCGTAATTTCATCGCTGAAATATCCTTTTTCAGTGGCATGTTCTGCTTTTTGATGACTCCATGCAGCGAATTCATCACAATCCTCTCTACTTATATCATGCCGATCTGCGATGATTTCTCCAGTGTTTCCCATGTGAAAATCATTGTAAACATCCCAAAGTCCATCACATACCATAAGATCAACGATTTTACTATCAAACATACGAAGCCCATATCTTGCTTTGGGAATAGCATAAGGAATATTACTCATGTTTTCCATTCCTCCAGCAACAATAATTTCTGCATCATCACATTGAATGGCTTGATTGGCAAGCACCACTGCTTTTAATGATGATCCACAGACTTTATCCACATGTAACGCACCAGCTTCGTAGGGGATATCTGCACCAATTGCTGCTTGTCTGGCCACATTTTGCCCAAGACCCGCAGGGACAACACATCCCATGATGACTTCATCAACATCCTTCTTGTGAATTCCAGCTTGTTTGCAAGCACTATCAATTGCTATGCTCCCGAGTTGTGGAGCGGAAAAATTCTTTAAAGCACCAGCAAATTTTCCTTGTGCGGTTCTCACACCAGCAACAATGACAACTTCTTTCATCTTCTGTAGCCTCCTCCTATCTAGAAAGTATACATCATCAATAGATAAAGCGTTTAAATGATTTTCCAAAAAAATCGGATAATATTCAAAAAAAGAAAAAAGGGTTGGGAAAAAAGGTTTATTTTTTCCGAAGTTCCCGTCTCAGGATTTTTCCAGATATCGTTTTTGGAAGTTCATCCATGTATTGGATGATCCGTGGGTATTTGTAAGGAGCAGTAGTGTTTTTCACATAGTCCTGTAGTTCCTTGGTCAATGTTTTTGAGGGTTTGTATCCTTTTGAAAGCACCACAAATGCTTTTACCACAATGCCTCGAACACCATCAGGATCCGGTGTTCCAACAACAGCGCATTCTGCTACGGCATCATGTTCAATAAGAGCAGATTCCACTTCAAAAGGACCTATCCGATAACCAGATGATTTGATAACATCATCATCTCTTCCCACAAACCAAAAATATCCGTCTTTATCAACGAATCCTCGATCTCCAGTGTAATAGTAGTCCCCTCTGAATGATTTCTGCATGATATCCTCATCCTTCCAGTATTCTTTGAATAAACCAGGTGGTCTACTTTCTTTGAGATAAAGCGCGATGTTTCCTTCTTCATTTGGTCCTAGTTCTTTTCCATCATCATCAACAATGCGGACATCATGACCTGGTGTGGGTTTTCCCATGGATCCATATTTCATTTTCATAAATGGATAATTTGATACCACACACACTGTTTCGGTTTGTCCATAGAAATCATAGATTTCAAGCCCAAATGCTTCTTTCCATTGTTTGATTACTTCTGGGTTTAGTGGTTCACCAGCACTCATAGAATGTCGTAGGCTGAGATTGTATTTTGAGAGATCCTGTTGAATGAGCAGCCGGTAGACGGTGGGTGGTGCACAAAAAGTGGTAACTCCATATTTTTCCATGGCTCGTAATAATCCATCAGGGTCGAAACGACCAGGTGTCTCCCATTGAATAACCGCTGCTCCAGCAATCATTTGTCCGAAGAGTTTTCCCCAGGCAGCTTTCGCCCATCCTGTTTCTGAGACGGTCCAGTGAAGATCTTTTTCGGTAAGCGCTTGAGCGAAACGAGCGGTGACCTCATGACCAATCGGATAGCTATGGGTATGTAGCACCATTTTTGGATGACCGGTTGTTCCAGAGGTAAAGTAGATAAGCATGGGATCGGTTGATTTGGTTTTTCCAATGTTGTCTTTGTCAAGATCACTAGTTACTTCATTCATTTCTTCATCATAGTTGTACCAGTTCGCTCGTTTCCCATCCACAAGCATCATATGTTTCAGAGTAGGACATTTCGGTTTCACTGATTCAACTGCATCAGCATGATCTAAATCAGTTAAGACCATGGTTGCTTCTGCACGGTTGATTCTATATTCAATGTCTTTTGCGGTGAGAAGCACGGTTCCTGGCATAGGGATGACTCCAAGTTTAAACATTCCAATGAGAGCGATATACCATTCTGGTATACTTTGTAGAATCACCAGTATCCTATCCCCAGTTTTCACTCCAATGTTTTGGAGCATATTAGCAAACCGATCTGATGCTTTGCTGAGATCATAAAAAGTATGATAACGGTCATGTTTACCAGTGCGATCAATGGAGATCAATGCCAGTTTGGTTCGATCCTCCGCCCATTTATCGACGACATCGAAACCAAAATTGTAATATTTTGGTACTTCCCATTTAAATTTTTTGTAGAGTTCATCATAATCCTTTATTTCATGTACAGTCATTGCTTTTTTTGCCATGATTCTTTTACTCCTTCTCTTTTTATTTATAGTCCAAGTTGCCTTGCGATTACCATTCGTTGTATTTCACTGGTTCCTTCTCCAATAGTGCAGAGTTTGATATCCCTAAAATATCGTTCCTGTGGATATTCTCTGGTGTATCCATATCCACCAAGGATTTGAATACCTTTTACAGTGGCCCGCATAGCTTTTTCTGAAGCAAACAATTTCGCCATTGCTGCTTCCTTGGTGAAAGCAACATTTTTATCCTCCATATCTGCTGCACGGAATACCAGTAATCGGGCAGCATCAATATCTGTTGCCATATCAGCTAGCATCCATTGAATTGCCTGGTTTTTTCCAATGGGTTTTCCAAATTGCTGTCGTTGCTTTGCATATTCCAATGCATCCTCAAATGCACCACGTGCAATACCAACGCTCATCGCCCCAATAGCCGTTCGTCCTCGGTCAAGGATGTTCATTGCTCCAACAAAACCTTTGCCTTGTTCATCCAGCAGATTTTCCTTTGGAATCCTGCAGTCTTCAAAAATCAGTTCTGCAGTATGGCTTCCTCGAAGCCCGAGTTTATTTTCGAGTTGTCCAATGGTGAATCCTGGGGTGTCTTTTTCCACAATGAAAGCACTGATTCCCTTTGCACCTTTGTCTTTATCTGTTTTGGCCATTACAGTGGTAACCCAGGCGGTATCCCCACTAGTGATAAATTGTTTAGTTCCATTTAGTATCCATTCATCACCATCAAGAACAGCATTAGTCTGAGTAGCACTGGCATCTGATCCTGCATTTGGTTCCGTAAGAGCCCATGCAGCGAGCTCTTCACCGTTGCAGAGTTTCGGCAGATATTTTTTTCGTTGTTCTTCGGTTCCTTTTTCATAAATGTGTCCTACGCCTAGACTATTATGTGCTTCTACGTTTATCCCCGTTGATCCGCAGGCTCTGGAGATTTCTTCTAGAGCAATCATGTAACTGATTCGATCAATTCCTGCTCCCCCATATTCCTGGGGAACAGTCATACCCATCAGCCCCATCTGCCCCATTTTTTTGTAAAGCTCTTTGGGGAAGTATTCTTCTTTATCTATTTTTTCTGCGATTGGTGTAATGTTTTTTTCGCAGAATTGTTTAATGGTTTTTTTGAATAATTTTTGATTATCGGTGAGATTGAAATCCAAATTGAATCACCACACCCGTCATCCGTTCATTCTCTAAAAATCTTTAGGTGAATTAACTCGGCAGGAGACGAAAAAATTATGTTACTCTAAATGAAAAATAGAATGATATGTTGATTTCTCTTAAAAGTATTCGAGGTTAACAGGAACTATGTTCGATTGCCTCATGTGGACAGGCAGAAACACAGGCGCAGCATTCAATACATTCACCTACATTGTTACATATTGCTTTATCGTTTTCCAATGAAAAAATATCAACAGGACAAACAGTGACACATTCCCCAGCCCCAGCACATTTTTCGTAATCAATTATGATTTTAATATCTTCCTCTTCAAATTCTTTTTTTACCATTTAAAACCCTTCTCTTCTGTTAATATAACGCTCTGATATCATTTGTTATTTTAACTGTTTCGGTGCTACGATTTCAAGTTGATCCTTAGCAATATCTCGTAGTTCCACCTTTCGAATTTTTCCACTAGCAGTCATCGGAAAATCTTCGGCAAAGATAATATATTTAGGTATTTTAAACCGTGAGATCCCTTGCTTACAGTAATTTTTGATTTCTTCTTCTGTTGCCTCCATGCCATCAATGAGTTTGATGAACGCACAGACCTCTTCCCCATATTTTTCACTGGGAACACCAACAACAGCTACATCATGGATTTTTTCATTGGTGTAAAGGTATTCTTCTATTTCACGAGGATAAACATTTTCTCCACCTCTGATGATCATATCATCTATTCTTCCTTGAATACTGAAGTATCCTTGATCATCTTTAACCGCAAGATCCTTTGTGTGTAACCATCCTTTTTCTATGGTTTCAGCGGTTTTATCAGGCATTTTGTAGTATCCTTTCATAATTCCATAGCCACGTGCTACGAGTTCACCAGGTTCATTGGGTGGAAGATCTTTCTCAGTTTCTGGATCAATGATTTTTACTTCGATTTCAGGTAGGGCTTTGCCAACGGTTTCAACTCGTTTTTGCACAGGATCATTACGTCTTGTTTGTGTAAGCACTGGTGATGCCTCAGTAAGTCCATAGGCAATGGTGATTTCGCTCATGTTCATGTTGCTCATCACTTCTACCATAACCTCAATGGGGCAGGATGCCCCAGCCATAATCCCAGTTCTTAGTGTGGAAACATCATATTTTTTAAAACTAGGATGACGTAATTCAGCAATAAACATGGTGGGGACTCCCTGCAGAGCGGTACATTTTTCTTTTTCAACAGCTGCAAGTACTTTTTCCGCATCAAAGATTTCAATAGGAATCATAGCTGCTCCATGAACAACACAGTTTAATGTGGAGAGCACGCAACCAAAGCAGTGAAAAAAGGGAACAGGAATGCACATACGATCTTGTTCAGTCAGTCCAAGGGTTTCTCCTACATAGTAAGCATTGTTTAATATATTGTAATGGGTGAGCATTACTCCTTTGGGAAAACCGGTTGTTCCTGAGGTATATTGCATGTTGATAACATCATCTGGATTAAGTGACTGTTGTCTTTTTTTGAGTTGTGCATCTGTTATTTTTTCGCTCAGCTTAAGGATCTTATTAAATTGAAATAATCCAGAATGTTTTTTTTCACCGATGTATACCACATTTTTAAAATAAGGAAGCTTCTCAGAATTAATTTTTCCTGGTTGGATATCCTTTAATTCAGGCAGGACTTTATACAATTGTTCAACATAATTAACATCTTTGAATCCTTCCACCAGAAACAAGGTGGTGGAATCTGATTGTTTAAGAAGATATTCAAGTTCATGGGATTTATAATAGGTGTTAACTGTAACTAGAACTGCTCCAACTTTAGCAGAAGCAAACTGTAAAAGAACCCATTCTGGTATGTTATATGACCATACCGCGATATGATCTCCACGTTTTATATCTAGCGCCATTAATGCTTTGGCTAGTTTGTTTACCTTTTTTTGAAAACCTTTGTATGTAAGTCGAAATCCACGGCCGACATAGACCAATGCATCATTATCTGGATATTTAGTCGCGGTTTCATCAAAGACGTCTCCAATGGTTTTTGAAATCATGATTTACTCCCCATAATTTTTTGATATTTTTTAATGGTTGATTAGATGAGTGTTCAAAACGCGTATCAAGGAATTTCTAATAAAGATTATCCTTTATTTGGTATTAAT
>CAZVKY010000004.1:43822-56669 GCA_964627915.1 uncultured Thermoplasmatales archaeon | reverse complement strand
TCAGGCATAATCGTCTTTCTCATGGGTGTATTAGCATGGCCCGGTATACTAGACATAGCTGATGAACCAGCATGGCATGCAGGACTAAAGATCATCATTGGATTGATCTTAGCTGTATATGCGTATATGAACAAGGAATAAAAAATCCAGAATAAAAGAGATGCCACAGGCATCCATCCTTTTCTTTTTTTATAAACAACTTGAAAAAGGTAAAAGAATTATCGCTCTTGATGAACCTTATCATCATCCCTATACTGAGCTAACCATCCAAGAGAAACCGATTCCACATCATCAATCGATGGAATGAAAGGTTTAATGTCTATTACCGGTGTGTTATCAATCATATCAACACCAGTAAAATAGAGTTTATCCTCAACAATTCGTTTTATAGATACCACGCTACAACCAATATGGTTTGGTCGATGGGGACTTCGGATTGCAAAAATCCCTCGTTCTTGAGAATCTAAAAAGGGAGTAGCCTGAATATCCTCTCTTGTTGATTGATGAAAATAAAAAATAATGAGTGCATGACTAAATTGATCCAAATCTTTCAATCCTAATTGATATCTTTTTTTAACTTGAATATACGCTTCCTCTTTTTTTGCATAGATGGCTTGTCTAGGAACATCTGAAGGATTTTTATAGCATGATGAAATAAATCCAATAGGGTGGAGAATGATTTCTTCCATAACGCTAGCAAATAAGCTTTATGTATAAGGTTTTATTGAAGAACAAAAGAGAAAAAAACGATTGAAGACTAATTCATGAATCAAGCCAATAAAAAAATGATGTTTTTTCAAGGGAATATGAAACGGATTGCTTTTATTTTTCTTTTGTTACATAAAGGTAGGTGGCGTTCCCATGGTGATATATGATATTTTTTCCCCGCTGAGATTCTTTGCTTTATGTTTGACCCCTGAAGGATGCCAGAGCACATCACCAGTGGTGAGATGATATGTTTTATCCTCAATAATATAATCCATCTCACCATGTAACATGAGATGAACCTCTTCACCAGTATGTTTATACCATCGTGATTCTGAGTAGGGATCAAGCTCGGAAATAATGGCCTCCATTTTTTCTGATTTCACCATTAGTCGATAGAGTTTACCAGAAACTCTTGTTTGCTTTTGTTCTTTGTCATGTTTTACCATGATTGGTTCTTTTTCCATCTCCAACTTCACATTACTGGATAAGAAAGGGTAATTATTAATATTTCCCTTCCGCCTTTTAACAGCAAAAAAAGCAAAGAACAGCGGAAATGTACCGCTGTTTTAGAGAGTCCCAACTGTGTTTCGCAATTCTGAAATGTTTGATTTTATGTGAGTAATCTCATTCATTTTCTCTTGTTCAAAGGTGTCAAGGACTTCATCAAGAGTAGCCGTTGGGGCATACACATGAACGGGGCGGCCTTTTCCTTTTTTCTTTTGATCACGTTTGGTCACCCATCCTCGTTTTCGGAGTTCTTGCATAGCAACGCTGACCTCTGGTTGTCTAAGATCTGCTGCTTGTTCCACCTCAGTTGATCGACATTCATCAACCTGGCAGATATACATCAAGGTTTTTGCCAGGCTTTTTGGCATCCCTAGATCGCTGAAGAGTTCTACGACCCGTTCATCATTTTCATCAAATACAGTGTTGGTTCTTTCCTTCATATCCCATCACTTCCCTTCGTGTGTTATTGGAAACTATGTATAATAATCAGGTCTATATTAATCCACCGGTTTTTTTAAAATTAATAGACGAATTGTACAAAAAAAGGCTGTTTAATCGTTTGTTTCATCTATTTTTTAAGCATTAGTCTTCCTTATATTGAAACACCCATGTGATGAAGTCATCTCCTCGATCCACAAAAACAGGAGCAACACTCATCTCATTCCGTCCATCATTGTCACAGTCACCTATATTGAGTACTGCTAAATCACCGTAGGTTTCATTGATCATTGCCTCTTCGACATAAGTAGTTCCATTCCATTGTAAAATATGAACCTTATCAGTTCCGGCACATACTTCAGGGATTCCATCATAATCAACATCTCCAACATTAATCCCTTCTATCAACATTCCTTCCCCGGTCCAGTTTTTATCAAAACTTAGTGTGTAACCGGTTCCATTCCAATCAAAAATTGAGATTCTAGGCGATGCATATCCAAAGTGTATTTCATCAACGCCGTCACTGTCGCTATCGGCACACCATCCGCCAAAGGGAGCTTCACTCCATCCCCGGGTAGTTGATAACACGGTCTCATCAAATTGTTTTGTTTGTTTATTCCAATCAAGAACAAGTAATCGATTATAGTCTGTGGATCCGCTACCATAGTTGGTAACGCCTACAGCAATCTCATTTTCACCATCATCATCTGGATCACCGAGTCCTGCCATAAATGCATACCCATATCCTGGATTATCATAACTTGCAACTTTTTCCAATCGAAATCCATTCCATTTCAATATGACTATCTCTGGAACTGGTTGTTCAACTGTCCCTCCACCCCCACTCATGATAACTTCGTTTTGACCATCATTATCACAATCACCGATAAAACAATCCCCATTTCCCCCATTATTTCTAAAAATCCATGAGTTTAATCCAATAAGCTGATAACGACCACCGATGTATTTATAGATTGCTCCATACCATGTAGCAGCGATCTCATTTTCACCATCTCCAGTGACATCCCCAATGGCAAAGCCTCCTGCATCTGGTGGAGGGACGAATTCATCTAAATAATGTTCTGAAATAAATTGACGTAATAAAAAAAGAAGATAAAATGGACTGTGTAGCGTAGCTGTTGACTCATAGGTTTGTGCAGCATCATTCCATTCCATAACCTCTATTTTTCCATCTCTTCCTGCAATAAGTAATTCATTTTCACCATCATTGTCACAATCACCAATAGGTTGAGGACCTTGAAAGCGTCCACCAGATTGATCTGTCCCATAATTTTTCATCCATTGGATTTCGTAATTGTTTGAAGAGAGCTGCTTAGCATCGTTTTTTCCATATGTTTCTGGTGTTTGAGTTGATAATACAGGTAGCGTGATTACGCTAAAAACGAGAAGAAAAATTAGTAATCCGGTTAATGTTTTTTTGTTCATATGCTCATCTAATAAAAATAATAAATCGGTTATTTAAATAATTTTATGCTCATTTTTAGTTTCGTTGTACAAAGCGAGGATAAAATTAAGTGTTTAATAAGTTTTAATAACTTGCTTTAGTTGTTAATGAACATGGTGGATTGGATAAAACCAACTGTTCTTATCAGTAAATGTATCGAGTTTGATCATTGTCGTTATGATGGATCAATGATTGCTAGTGATTTTGTTAAAAAGATCGAAACCTTTGTTCAGTTTGTCACGGTTTGTCCTGAGATAAAGATAGGTCTTGGTGTTCCTCGAAAAACACTTCGATTGGTTTGGGAAAATAAAGATAAACGATTGATTCAACCAGATACAGATAAAGATGTCACTGAGAAAATGATTGATTTTGCTCAGCGTTTTTTATCAGATCATTCACAGATTCATGGAGTTATTTTGAAATCTCGATCACCATCCTGTGGCATCAAAGATGTGAAATTGTATGCAGCAAGAAAAAATGCTGCTCCAATCAAACGGGTTGCTGGTTTTTTTGGTGAGCAGGTTGTGAAACAGATGAATTGTTTAGTTGAATCAGAGGGAAGATTACGTAATAGTATTATTCAGGAACATTTTCTTGCTAGCATTTTTACTCTTGCTGATTTTGAAAAAGTAAAAAGTAATGCAAAAATTGCAGATCTTGTTAATTTTCATGCGAAAAACAAATTTTTATTCATGGCTTATAATCAGCATCTGTTAAGGGAAATGGGTAATAGTGCTGCGAATCTGGAAAAAAAATCAGTGGAATCGGTTTTTCAAGAATATGAAAACTTGTTATATTCTTTGTTTGAGATGCCTCCTTCACATAAGACAACAGTCAATGTCCTCCTTCATCTCTTTGGTTTCGTTTCTGATGAATTGAGTGGTCCTGAAAAAGAGTTTTTTTTGGATTTAATTGAGAAATACAAAAAAGAAAAAATCGCACTGAATGTGCTCACCCAGGTATTGAAATCTTGGGTTGTTCGTTTTGCTGAACCCTATCTTTCTCAGCAAACCTTTTTTTCTCCGTTTCCCGAGGAATTATTTGAACAAAATAGTTCTGCTATTGCTGATACTCAGGAGTATTGGAAATGAAGATTGGTTATCCCTGTATTAATCGAACACTTCCGTGTCAGGGAAATAAAACATTTCGGTTGAAATCCTATTCTAAAGAACGATTCATTGATACCATTGAAAATAATCTTAGCTGTTTAAAAGAAATGTTGGAATTTAATCTCCGGCATACCATCCTTTTTTTTCGTATTTCATCAGATATCATCCCTTTTGCGTCTCATCCTGTTCAAACGGTTGATTGGAAACATCATTTCAAGGATATTTTTGATGAAATTGGTTCTTTCATCAAGAAAAACAGGATGCGGATTTCTATGCATCCGGATCAGTTCATTGTGTTGAACACCAAAAAAGATGATGTTCTCCAGCGTAGTATCCAGGAACTTGAATATCATGCAACTTTTTTGGATGCCTTAGGATTGGACCGTACTGCCAAAATTCAACTACATGTCGGTGGTGTTTATGGAGATAAACAGGAAAGTATGAATCGTTTCGTTAAGCATTTTGATCTTGTTTCTAAAAACGTAAAACAGCGTTTAGTCATCGAAAATGATGAGCGAAGTTACATGGTGAAGGATTGTCTTTTTATTAGTGATCAACTCAACATTCCTGTTTTACTGGATGTGTTTCATCATCTGATCTATAACAATGGTGAATCCGTTCAAGAGGTTCTTAGAGAGATTAAGAAGACATGGAAGCATTCAGATGGTATTCCTATGATTGATTATTCCTCTCAAGAAAAAAATCAAAAGATTGGGAAACATGCACAACATATTGATCGCATTGATTTTAGCAGATTTCTGAAGGATTCAAAGGATTTTGATATAGATATAATGTTAGAGATTAAAGACAAAGAAAAAAGTGCTATTGAAGCTATTACTGCCGCTGAAAATGATCTTCGTTTTTTCAAATAGAGTAGATAAGATTTATTTCCAATATGCTTAGAAAAATTGTGGGAATGAAAAAAAGATGATTGAACCTGAACGGATAACAAAATTAAATGAGAAGAGAGAAACAAAACAAGATTTTATTGTTTATTGGATGCAACAATCACAGCGAACTCATTATAATCATACATTGGAATTTGCTGTTCAAAAGGCCAATGATTTAAACAAACCCCTGCTGGTTTATTTTGGTATTACCCCTGATTTTCCTGATGCAAACTGGCGACATTATCATTTTATGTTACAGGGGTTACAGGATGTTAAGAAAAATCTTTCACAGAGAAATATTCAGTTCATTCTTGAAATTAAGCAACCTGTTGATGGTATTAAATTGCTATCAAATGAAGCATCTGTAGTTGTTGTTGATCGAGGGTACCTTCGAGTTCAGAAGGAATGGAGAAAAAAGGCTGCTGAAGCTATCGATTGTCCCTTGATCCAAGTTGAATCAGATGTGATTGTTCCAGTGGAAACTGCTTCAGATAAAGAAGAATATGCCGCTTATACCTTGCGTCCGAAGATCCATAGAAAGCTTTCTCAGTTCCTTGTTGAACTAAGGCAGAGAAAAGTTAAGATTTCTTCTCTTGATTATTCGTTTCCATCAGTAGCAGATCAGAAGTTGAAAAGCATTGTTTCAAGGTTATCAATTGATGATTCAGTAACTCCGGCGGAATTTTTTGTTGGAGGTGAACAGCAGGCTAGGAAACGGTTAGCGTATTTTTTACATCATCATATTCATCATTTTGATGAACAACGTAATGATCCTTCTTTGCAGGTAACGTCTCAATTAAGTCCATATTTACATTTTGGTCAGATTTCTCCATTATTTGTTGCATTACAGGTAAAAAAGAAAAAACCACGATTTGCGGAGATTTTTTTAGAGGAGTTGATTGTTCGACGGGAACTGAGCATGAATTTTGTGCATTATAATAAAAAGTATGATCAATTATCTTGTTTACCGGGTTGGGCATTTGATTCATTACAGAAACATGAACAGGATAAACGGGAATATGTGTACTCTAGAGATGAACTAGAGCAGGCTTCTACGCATGATTCCTTTTGGAATGCAGCTCAAAATGAAATAAGATTCACTGGAAAAATGCATGGGTATATGCGGATGTATTGGGGGAAAAAGATACTGGAATGGAGTAAAACCCCTGAGGAAGCTTTTGATACTGCATTGTATTTGAATAATAAATATGAATTGGATGGCCGTGATCCTAATGGATTTGCTGGTGTTGCCTGGTGTTTTGGAAAACATGACCGGGCATGGAAAGAGCGAAAGATTTTTGGAAAGATTAGATACATGAGCGAAAAAGGGTTGAAGCGAAAAGCAGATATGGATTCATATCTTGATCGAGTGGGACATTTATCACGAGAACATAGCTAGTTCATTTTCTCTTCCTACTTTTTTCTTATGGAAAAAAAATAGCAAAGTATTTTAACTGATGCTGATTCGTTTGGTGTAAACAAAATGGGGAGATAGATATGAATTTTGAGGAAATCATTTCGTTTTTATCAACTAAGATTCCCATGACGGATATCACCGTTGCAAACATCATTGTGGCCATCCTTGTATTACTGATTGGTTATCTCGTTGTAGCATTGGTGGTTCGTTATATTCGTCATGCGATGGGTAAAGCAAAAATGGCGAAGTTGTTGATTGAATTTGTGAGTAGAATAGCTAAGATTTTACTGTTAATCGTGATTTTGATAATTGCAGTAAGTATGCTGGGGGTGAATGTTGGCGCTGGTCTGGTTAGTATCTCAGTGGTTTTTGGTTTTGTGATTGGTTTTGCCTTCCAGGATATGCTAGGAAACCTTGCTGCTGGCTTTATGATTGCCTTGACCAAACCATTTAGAGTTGGTGATTTTGTGGATGCTGCAGGAAATTCCGGAAGCATCCAACATGTTGGTATTAGTAATACCATAATGTTAACCTATGATAATAAAAAAGTGGTTATTCCTAACTCAAAAGTCTGGGGTGATGCTATTGTTAATTACACTGCAATGAATACACGGATGATTGCTCTCACCGTGGGTATTGGTTATGGTGATGATATCGGCAAAGCAATGAAGATTGCTTCTGATTTGTTAAAGAATCATGATCAGGTGCTTGATGATCCTGCTCCTTTGGTTGCCACCAATGAGCTGGGTGATTCCAGTGTGAATTTGATTGTTCGACCCTGGGTAAAAACGAGTAATTATTGGCCAGTGAAACGTGAGCTGACCAAACAAATCAAAGAAGCATTTGATAAAGAAGGAATCAATATTCCGTTCCCACAAACAGATGTTCATTTGTTTCAACAATAAAATGATGGAAGAGTTGATAACATCATTTTTTCTTTTCTTTCCATAATCGTTGAGCTTTTGTTTTATAAATATCCTTGATTTCTAGGTTTTCGTTTTCAAGTTTTTCTCCTTTGATGATAAAATGATTGATACCCTGTAGTGATCCTTTTGTTCGCCCTAGTAGGTTTCCCTGGGAGGTATGCATATCCAGTGCGAAATCAGGAATAGAAATCTGTTTTTCATCTTTTTTCCATTGATGTTTCATCACTAGTTTGAAATGATCAGTGATCCGTGATTTTTGTGCGCGACAGAGAACAAGAATAATGTAAGCTAAAACCATTTCCCAGTCACCTTTTTTCTGCTCATACATGGTTTTCATATCAGTTAATGCTGCTGAAACAGAAGCAACCACCTGAGAGTCTCCCAAGCCAATATCTTCATAGACTATTACAAGTAATCTGGAATGTAATAAACCAAAACCGCTTTTTCCCTCGTTTCCGAGTTCTAATGCAAAATACATAGCTTCTTCTTCCATACCTCGGCGGATACATTTCTGCAGTGCACTAATGATTTCATCATCATTGAACCCGTGATGTTTTGTTTGAAAATGAGCCATTGTTATCTCCTTGGTTTATCATTCTATATGGCAAAAACATTGTTTAGCTTATAGATATTTTGTCATCCGGTAACGCGGTATCATGGGATTATTTCTACATTTTTTTTAATACTTTCAATGAACTGTTTGTTTATTTTTAATGAGAGATACATCATATCTCCCTTGAAATAAAAAATTAGATTGGAATGTGCCAGTGAGGATGTATCCACCATCCTTTTTTCCTCCTGGCCATATGAATCATATTCATGATGGTGATACCATATGAAAGAATGGCAAAAAACCTATTTGGAATTTGAATTTTTAACAAGAGATGAACGAGAACTGCTCTATAAGATACGGAAAGATGAACAAATGCAGAGGCAAAATCGTTTGCTTTCCTCTGCAGAATAAAGAGTATTATCAGGGTTTTTCTTTTTTTATATTTTTTTCAATCCTTGCCACCAATGATTAGGATCACCTTGGATTAATGATTCCAGGAGTTGTTTAGCACTAGTTGTTTGTATTCGTTTCGCTGTTTTTTCTAACCAGTCCGCTGCCCCCTGATATCCTTGTTGTTTATATTCACAAGCTGTCACTGCTAATTCTAAGAGATCTGCATCTTTTGCAATCTTTCCAGCGATACTGTCCTGTGTTTCTACTTGCTGCCAAAGACTAAAAATCTTATCATCGGTATCCTCTAACTTTTTGAGTTGATCATCTACTACCTGTTTTTCATCTGCGGTTGTATATCGATTGGCTACTTTATGAAGATCACCAATTCGGCATTCTCCAATGTCATGAAAGACAAGCATACTGCAGATTTGTTCTGGGTTATCATATCCCTCCATCATAGCTAGGATGTAACCGATTTGAGCAGCTCGAAGACTATGTTCAGCCACACTTTCAGGATTGGTTACACCGATGAGTTTCCATCCTTCTCGCGAAACTCGCTTCAGCATGCCCATTTCAAAGAGAAAATCAACAATGTCTTCCGGGTTCATACGCTTTTCACTGCCTTGAATATATCATCCCTCAAATATCTTTTTCTTCAATCTCCCACATATTTTTAAAAAAGGATATTGTTACACGATTTCATGGTTCAACTTGAACGATCATTGAGTCTTTGGCAGATCACCTTGATGAGCGTGGGCATTATTCTTGGTGCCGGAATATATGTATTGATTGGTGAAGCCGCGGGTCTGAGTGGAAACACGTTATGGGCATCATTTATCATCGCTGCTCTTGTGGCCACATTTACGGGCTTAAGTTATGCAGAGCTTTCCTCACGGTTTCCCTCTGCTGCAGCTGAATACACCTATGTTGAGGAATCATTTGGGTATCGTCTCGCCTGGGTAACTGGTTGGTTGATCATCGCGGGAAGTGTTATTGGTAGTGCCACGGTTGCTCTTGGTTTTTCCCGTTATTTTGCTGCGCTTTTTTCAACACCTGTTATTCCGGTTGCTTTTATTACATTGGCTGTTATCGGTGTTGTCTTGTTTGCTGGTGTACAGGAAACAGCATCATTGACTATTCTTTTTACTGTGATTGAAGCAGTAGGTCTTCTCATCATCATGGTTATTGGGCTTCCCGCTGTTGGATCTGTTGATTATTTGGAGATGGCTAATGGGTTGAAAGGAGTTATTGAAGCTGGAGTCCTCATTTTTTTTGGATACATTGGTTTTGAAGGTATCACTCGTCTAGCAAGTGAAACAAAAAATCCTGAAAAGACCATTCCAAAAGCTATTCTTGTTTCCATTGCCGTCACTACGGTGTTTTATATTCTGGTTGGTCTTGCTGCGGTCAGTGTTGTTCCCTGGCATGAATTAGCAACTGCTGAAGCACCGCTTGCTTTAGTTGCTGAAAAAGTATTTGGATCAAATAGTTTTCTTATCCTTTCGGTGATTGCATTGTTTTCCACGTTTAACACCGCATTAGTTATGTTATTGAGTGGATCACGATTGGTTTATGGAATCGCAAAAGAGAAAGGATTACCAACGATTTTTACGAAGGTATCAGCGAAAACTCAAACCCCATGGATTGCGATTATCGGGGTGGTCTTAGCATCTATGCTGTTTTTGTTGTTGGGTGATGTGAAAACCATTGCGAATCTTACCAATTTCACTATTTTTGCGGTGTTTATCGTAGTCAATGCGGTGGTGATTTATGTTCGATATAAAAAACCGGTTGCAACTGGGTTTAAATCACCGGTTTCCATTGGTAAACTTCCCGTGTTTCCTGTTCTTGGCCTGGTTTCTGCTTTGTTCATGATGGTGAACGTAGATTGGTCCGTGTTGTTGATGGGTCTTGGATTGATTGTGCTTGGATTTCTGTTTCAATATTTCTTTAAAAAGGAAATATAAACCCTTTTTTCCCCCATTCTTGGAAAGAAAAAAAATGAATACTTTCAGCAGTCTCCAGTCTTCTTTTTTGTAAATGAAACGATATGAAAGTGGATTCACCAGACGTGAATGGGGGAAACAAAATAGTGAGAATACCATATTGTGAGAACGCATCATCTATATTCATTGATCAGAACAGAAAAAAGAGGTTATATCCAGAGATACGGATTCCATCATCAATCAGAGAAATCGATGAAATAATGGGTGGATTTAAAGCAGGTCAGGTAAGTTGGGTCTCTGGCACAAGTTCTCTTATTAAAAGACTACCGTATCAGCTCTGTGTGAATACTGTTGAAACGTTTCAGAGTGATACCCTGTTCATTGATGGAGGAAGTAATGTCAATCCATATTATCTAAGTATGCTTGCGAAACAAAAAGAGCAAAACATAGCAGCAGTACTTGATCAGGTTCATATCAGCCGGGCGTTTACGGTTCATCAGCTTAGTTCTCTTATCACTGAAAGGATGAAACCAGTGATTAAACAGTATCATCCTCAAACAGTTATTTTAAATGATTTTCCAGCTTTGTTTTTTGATCCAGATGTGTCGTTTCATGAATCACAGGTATTGTTGAAAAGTGTTTTTTCCACTATTCAACAGTTAACAAAACAGTATCAATTGATCAGTGTGCTTACCTTTCAACATTCATCGGTTCAGCAACAAACTAATCATCTGTTATCATTGGTACAAGAACGATCTGATGAAATACTGCAGATGAATACCTTGCATAACTGCACCCGGATTGTGTTTCCCAAGAAAAATAAAATGACTACGGTGATTGGTGATGTTTTTGGTCAGTTGTCTTTGATGGATTTTGGGATGGTGATGTAGATGGGAAGAACAGTGCCTACGTTTCGACAGGTGGTGGAATCCTTTGGTTGGGAATGGCATGATTTCAAACAAGCGTTGCGTCAGTTGGATAGAGATGCATTTGATGAATTGTTAAATCATGCTCGGAAACATGCAGCAGCAGGCGGGAACATGTCCAATCCAAATCCTTTTGAATCCGTGGTCATGGCTGTTCTTGTTGAACATGAAAAAACAATACGTGATCTAAAAAAAGAATGGCAACAAAAAAAACTGATTGATGGTGAACAATGATGATGGTGAAGAAGAGATGTAAAAAATGCGGAAAAGAAAAACCGATTTATGCGTTTTTTAAAACGGAAACATGTTTGCATGGTTTTTATGACTATTGTCATGATTGTATTGAGCAGACATTACATACCTATCTGTATGAGGAACACAAAGAAAAAGTGAAGGTGCAGCAAAAAAGACATAATAATTTAAAAGAGAAGAGCTGATTAGAAAAAAATGATGATGGATTTTGAACGGGTCGGATATCTGTATCTTCTCTTTGGCGTGTTTGCTGCTGTCCTTTCTTTTGTCGGCGTGTTTATGATCCTGTTGTGGCAGGGTGAGTTTGATGTGCTTTGGCCATTGCGTATTCTGTATCTGTATGGCTGGGGATTGATTGTGTTGTTTGATAGTTGGTCATTTGCAAAATTTCCTTCCCCTTTTAATTGGATTGCAGTTATCATTGAAGCAATTCCTGAGGGGTATTTGCTGTTCAGTGTGTGGAATGAATCCATGGTTTTTCTTTTTGATACCGCAGAAACTTTGTCCTTAACATCATATTCAGTGACCTTTAAGATGATTGCAAGTTTTGGATTGATGGTTGCAGTGATTGCATTGGTGGTCTATGTAAAACATGCTTTAGAAAGATAAAGCAAAAAGAAAAAGGCATCGATTATTTTTTTATCATGTAAAAGGGGCAAAGAAATGTTGATATAATTGTTTCATTAAAAATCGGTTAATTAAACATAAAAATATAAATAAGAAGCAAGTATTCAATGTGCCCATATAAGAGGATGGGATAATGCAAATAACAAAACCGTTTGAACTGGTTGGAAAAGAGATTTATGATAACCAGGGAACACTGCTTGGAAGAGTGGATAAATGTTGGTCAAGCTGGGATAATAAAAGGCCAGGTTGCTTTTTTGGCATCAGAGCCTATGAAAACGTTCGTGATAGCTATTTTCGTGGCACAGAAAAACTCATTCCTATTGATAGCTCATATATCAAAGAAGTTAAAGACGTTATCCATCTAGATACCGTTGTTGATGAGCTTTCCAAGTATTGGAAGGATGTGGTAAGTATTAATGGATATTCTTGGCCGCTTGATTGGTTGATGGAACAAGGAATCTATGATAAAAAAGGCTCCCGTATTGGAAGCTTGTGTGGATGGGTGAAAACCAAGAAAACCTATCAGTATTATGGATGTTTGATTGATCCATATCTTTCTGAAAAAGAAAACTATGGTAAACAAAAGCTGTTACCCATCAAACCAGCCTATATTGATTATTGTTCAGATTCAGTACGATTAAACGTGACCTTAGATGAATTAAAACAATATTGGAAGAAACAAAAAACAGG
>CAZVKY010000004.1:39526-43722 GCA_964627915.1 uncultured Thermoplasmatales archaeon | reverse complement strand
AAAACAAAAAAGAAGAGTACTACGAAAACAAAAACAAAGAAAAAAACAACATCCAAGAAATAATCTAGATAGTTGAATTGAACAGAACAGCCAACTAATCGTTACCAGAAAAAGATAAGTTCAACAGGATTAAAACACGTATTCGCCAACATATACTATGATGAGGCGTTTGGGATACTTGATTTTTAGGTATTTTTTTATGTAGTTCATTTTCTTTTTGAGACATTGTAATTTTTTGAGAATGGTGCTACGAAGGTTTAATAGATTGAATCTATTGATTTTTTATGCAGCCTAAGAATGATACAAATGGGTATGCTAACTATGGGGTATACTGTTGATGCCGAAAAGAAATCAGAAACAACTGATTCAGAAACAGCTTTCGGAAATCAAGGGAATCTGGCAGACTAAAGATATAGAATCGATTGCTGAACAGATAATCTCTCTTCAACAGTTTCTCTCTGAAAGTAATAACAACTCGTTTAAATCGTCCTCACTAGATCAGGTATCACCTGAACACATTTCTTATCAGCAGAGTCTTTTTCATTTCTTTTTGTATTACTGCCCTTCTCCTAATCATTCATTTGTTTGGAAATCAGAAAATACAGTTTTTTTTGCTGCATTCACTGGAAGAAAAAACGATACGCTCATGATTACCTGTCCGTTTTCAAAAGATACCGGTGCAGTCCTTGATTCTTTGAATTGGTTACTCTCCAATTCTGTTTTTTCTCACTTGTTACAACAGCTTAACATTGATCGTATTCTTCTCAGAGACATCACTGATGAAATAGTTAATAAAATACGGAAACAGAAGAAGGAATTTTTGTTTCAGCTTGATTCCTTAAAAGAACTTCATTATGCAACCTATGATGTAAACAAAACGTTGAATCTGCAAGGACTAGCATTTGCAAATCTCCGATGGCATTTGAACAAATTCAAAAAAAAGGATCACACGGTTGAAGTGGTATCTTCTAAAAAGGAGATTGATTCAGCGGTGCATCTTATCGGGAAATGGCGGAGTCATGCCGTTAAAAAAAGAGGGTTTTCTTTTGCTGATGTGCGATCTGATAAATTGGGTCTTAAAATCATTAGTGAGATACATGATGAAAAACAGGCTTTTACGCAGCAGAAAGAAATGGTAGGATTGCATGATATCCTGGCAAGAATCTTAAAAGTTGATGGAAGGATTGCTGCAATCAATATTGGTTATCCACTTGGAATATTTTCTCATCAAAAAGTGTTTGCTCATGCTATTGGGATCAGTGATCTCTCTATTTCGCATCTTGCTGAATTTGCTCAATATGATTTCTGGAAACAGGTTCACCAAGCCGGTTATCAGTATATTAATGATGGACCGAGTTGGCGTCGGTCATTAGAGATGTATAAAAACAAGTTTCGACCTATTGCTAAGAAACGATATTATTGGGCAACCTTGTCCTTGCATTGATTCAAAGGTTTTGTGTTTAATAGTTTCAACGAGCTGTGCTTTATGTTTTAACTGATGTAAAGAAATCGTTGTTGGATAATGAGTGATGGTTTTATTTTTGATGTGTATCCGGATTACAAAAAAGATGTAATGGTCATTTGGCTTCTTACAGCAAATGGTGCAAAAAAAAGAGAGCAAGCATATCATCCTAGTTTTTATGTAAGCGCTGATAGTTCAGAACAAAAAAAGATTGCTCAGATGCTGCAGGAACTACCTCAGGTAAAACAGGTGAAGCTTACTAAGAGAAGAACACAGCTTGGTGTAAAGAAGGAACAACTTGTTCTTCAGGTTACTCCCGCAAAATTACAGTTTTTTCATCAGCTAGCTCGGATGGTGGATAGTTGGGGGAAGTTTCATCGGTATCAGTTGTATAATGTGGATATTCGGCTTCCTACCCGGTTTCTGCAGGAGAACGGTTTGTTTTTTAATGCTTTTGTTTCTTGGGATGAAAAGAGATGTGTTTGTCAGGATGATCAATGGGCAGTTGATTATGTCCATCCTCAGTTAAAGAAAATCCAGTTGGCTTTAAACAGTAATAAAAACCAGCATCATCTTTCATATGCTGAACCAATCAATGAAATCATTGTTGATGATAATCATATCCGGGAGGAAAATGAAGTAGATACCATTCTTTCAGCTCTTCGTTTTATTCAAAAAATTGATCCTGATATTATGTTCACTCGGAAAGGGGATAGTGTCCTGTTTCCCTTGTTACTTTATCGTGCACGGCAGCATCATATTGCTCATAAGCTTTTTTTGGGTCGGGAGAAAACACCAATAGTAGCTAGAAAACAGGATCAATCCTATATGAGCTATGGGCGAATATTGTATCGTCCAGCATTTTATACCTTGAAGGGGAGGATGCATATTGATATGGTTCATTCTTTTTTTTATCGTGAGGCAGGATGGTATGGACTTGTTGATGTTTCTCGTTGTGCTAATATTTCATCTCAAGTGCTTTCACGGCTTGGTGCAGGGACTGCTATTAGTCAAATGCAGGTGAATAAAGCAATGCAGCAGGGATATCTTATTCCTTGGAAGAAAACACGGCCGGAGCAGTGGAAGACCGCTGGAGATCTTTTGTGTTCGGATAGGGGAGGAATCATTCTTGAACCAGTGGTAGGATTGCATGAACAGGTTGTTGAACTGGATTATGCCTCTTTATACCCTAATATTATGGTTCAGCATAATATTAGTCCTGAAACGCTATCTTGTGAGTGTTGCCCTGTATCAACAGAGCGAGTTCCTCAGATTGGTTATCATCTTTGCATGAAAAAAAAGGGGTTGATTCCACAGGTATTAGAACCAATTCTTTCCAGGCGTTTTTTGTTTAAAGCTCGATCAAAAAACAACCGGTTTGATAAAAACAAATATGAGGGATTGCAGCAGGCGTGGAAATGGGTGTTGTTGGTTTGTTTTGGCTATACCGGGTATCGGAATGCTCGGTATGGCCGGATTGAATGTCATGAGAGTATCACCGCTTTTAGTCGGAGTGTTCTTCTTGCTGCCATGCATCTTGTTGAACAAGCAGGGTATGAAGTGTTGCATGGGATTGTTGATTCCTTATGGATAAAAGAAAAAAACCCAAGGATGAAACCGTTTTTGTTGTCTCGGAGGATTAGTAAGAACACAGGGATTCGGCTTGATGTTGAAGGTCGATATCATTGGATTGTGTTTCTGCCTAACAAGGGAACTGGGGTTGGAGCGTTGAATCGGTATTATGGATTGTTTGAACATAACACCCTGAAAACACGGGGTATTGAGCTTCGGCAACATAGCACACCTGTTTTTTTTAAACAGTTGCAGCAGGAGATGTTGCAGGTGTTTGCTCAGGCAAAAAACGCAGAAGAATTTCAGCGTTTGATTCCTGATGCACTGATTGTTGCTAGAGCCTATGCTTTAAAGTTGGTGCAACAGCAGGTAATGGTTTCTGAGTTGTTGTTTACTACGATTGTTTCAAAAACACATTCGCAGTATAAGGTAAACACTGCAGTGAAAGGAGCGTTATTGCAGTTGCAACAAATGAATATTGTGGTTCATCCAGGTCAATCAGTTCGGTATATTATTCAAAATCATGATGCAAAGATTCCTGAACAAAAAAGTTGTATTGTTGAAAAGCTCACCGAGGAAACCATGATTGATACCTTGTTTTATCTTCGGTTTTTATGTCGTTGTGTGGAATCATTGCTGAGTCCTTTTGGCTATGATGAAAAAACTGTTCAAGAAAGAATATTGCAGCAAATAAAAGGTGAGTGTTGATGTCGTTTTCCTATGAGGTTGAGTTGGTTCATCCGGTGAAAGAGTATTTGGTGAAAAAAGGATTCACGGTGTTTCATGAGGTTCGTATTGGTTTTTGTAGAGCAGATCTAGTGGGTATTAATGATGAAACAGTGGTTGCAGTGGAGTTAAAACTAGCGAATTGGAAGAAAGCATTGGTTCAGGCAAGAAATTATCAATTGGCTGCAGAGTTTGTTTTTCTTGTATTTCCTGAAAAAAAGATTGATTTGGTATTGAAAAAAGCAGAAGATCAACTCAAGAAAGAAAGAATAGGATTGCTATCTGTTAATGAAAAAGACAAGCAGGTTTTTGTTCATGTTGAAGCAGAAAAATCAACCAGGATGATGGGTTGTTTGCAGTTGGAGGAGTTACAGAAAAAAAGGAAAAGAGAAAAACGAAGGAGAATACTTCGTTTCTTTTAAAAAAGAAAGAACAG
>CAZVKY010000004.1:11437-39426 GCA_964627915.1 uncultured Thermoplasmatales archaeon | reverse complement strand
CTTGGTTAATGGTTGCATTCTCTGTTTTGGTAAGATTTCCCATCCAGTCATAATAGGAAAGAGTCCAGGATCCAGAGAGATCAGGAAGGTTTTCAGCTGAAAGAGGGTTGATAGAGATATTTACTTCATCCACATAGTATGTCCGTGGGGTTTCCCATCTTCCCCAGACACCAATGTTAACATAGATGCTTCCGTTTTCATCTGAGAACACGGTGAAACTGTAGTCTTTTTCCAACCAAATATATTCATCTTGCACACTTTCATTATGATGGCCGGTATCATCTTGAAAGATGAGATCGCTAGCGGTTTCTGGATCCATATTTGTTGCGCCACAGATGATCTTAAAGAGATTGAATTCTCCAAAGTCACGGGTAGCAAAAAAGTAAGAAACAGTGATTTCATATGCAGTGTTTGGGGTGACCGTAAATGCTTTTTCCATCCAGATTTTTCCAGCATCGTTCATATTGTTCAAATAGAGTTTCACCGCGCCTGTCCCATTATAGGTCATGGATGTGGTGTGTTCCACGGTCCAGTTGATAGGTGGATCATCTAAGTCTGTGCCATCTTTTTGCCATCCTTGCATGTTTTCATCAAATGAAAAACGGGTTGCCGTTGAGTTTTCATCTGGATCTTCAACACATCCAGTAAGAGAAACAGCGATGAACAGACAGGTTATTGCAAGTGCAAGATGTTTCTTTTGAAAGATGTGTTTTATTCTGATTTGGTTATGATTTTGTATCATTTTTGTTTTCATCTTATACGGGAAATAGTTTGATTTTGTATTTATACTGTCTGAATCTGTTTGGGAAAAACCAAATCAGTTATACAGAAGAATCTAGAAAAAAAGAAAGATGGTAAAAAAAAATTAAAACTGGGGTAATCCAAACTGTTGTAGGAGAAGGTGAATAAGATCGTTGAAAGAGAACTGATGGTTATATTGTGGCATAGCAACGCTGAGTTGACTCCATTCACTTTTTGCATCGAGAACATCTTTCACCCTAACTTCTATGGTGTATCTTCCTTTTTCATCCCAGACATGAGTAATGGTTTGTGTTTCTCCTGAGGGAAATGGACCGATCCAGTCCTCAGTTTCGCCATCACCCCATGAAACATAATAATAGAGTTGATGATTTTCTGCATCACTAGCTTGAATTTCATAGCTGCAAACTGTTCCTGCTTGTGCGCGTTGCGAACCACTAATAGTGGGCTTGTTGGGAGCAGTATTATTCACGGTGATGGCATGTAATGGTTTGATCATACTGAAATCACCCCATTCGTAGGCATCATTGTAACCGCAAACCCGGTAAAAGTAATTTGTTTTTTCTTTACTGCTAAGAGTATATTGTTGTTCAGTGATGGAATTATCGATGGTTGTAATAGTTTCATAGGACGCAATAGGAAAGATGTCATCGACATAGAATCCTTCCTCGGTTATGCGACTATCTGTGGAATATCGAAATCGAATATAAACTGATTTTCCTAGATAGGGATCAAGTGAATATGATCGTTTCATCCAACCAGTTGAGGATCCAGTAAAGATATCGATCACATCATAGTTTCTGCCGTCAACGCTGATTTCAACAAAGGCCATATCATAGTCTTTTTCGATTTCATACCAGCAGTAAAAACTGAGATCCATTGATTGATTGACAAATAATGGATGAGCAGTGGTTAAGGAAGAAACCATGTTATCCTTGGTATGGGAATGATATGAGGATGATCCAGAATATGCCTTGTTCGTTGTGACAGAAAAATTATCCAATATTACATCATTTGAAGATGTTTCAGCATCATCATGGTTATATTGCATGTTAAAATATTCTTGTAGTTCAAACGCAGTAGGTTGTGATGCCGGATTAACATTGTTCCATCTGATGGTAGAGGTGTGATCCTGATTTTCCGTGATATCAACAATTATTGGTGGAACTACTCGTGGTGTAAGCTGATCAATATACTCTGCTTCCTTTAGGAGAACCAGTGCTCCATCAATATTTTCCTTGCATATTTGACTAAGAACGGATGCATCTGGATGAAATGATTCACAGGCCTCAATAGTATAGGAAAAATGTGGTTTGCCTAGGACATAATGATGATAACCATAGACCCAGTCAGTGGTATCTCCACAGGTTGGATAGAGTCCTGCACTTTGTGTAGGAGTATATGTTCCCGACCCAGTCTGAGATGTTATGTTTTCTGCGATACGGATTCCTAAATCAGCCATCCGGGCATCATCAGTAGTTGTTTTTTCAATGGAATGACCCCATGGCCACATGACCAGTTCACCATAGGTATGATAAGAGATGGAAGCACAGATATCCTGGGTAAGAAAAAGGTTTTTTACAGCGTTTGTTTCTGGTTCTGAAAACTGTTTTGATCCACAGTAGATATCAGATGAAGGATTATGACTCATCCCTGTTGATCCCCACATTCCTAAGGGATCACCATCACAGGAACCAGGGTAGTTTCTATTGAGATCCACACCGTAGACATCACTATCTTTAAAGTAATGCCGGTTTTTTCGCCACCATTTATTTCCTTGGTTGAGATCATGATCATAGACATATCCATCAGGGTTGACACAGGGAACAATCCAGATTCGTCTGTTGTTTACCAAGTTTTTGATGGTTGCGTTTTCTTCATAGTTAGCGGTGAGATAGTCAGCGAGTTGTAAACAGATTTCAATGGTTGGCCATTCACGTGCATGATGCAGGCCCATGTAGAAAACTCCTGGTTCATTTTCTGAAATACCAGGGTTGTCAGTGATTTCCAGGCACCAGATGTCACGATCTTCAATGCTTTTTCCTATACTGTAAAGATTGGTGATATCTGGATGATCATTTGCTATGGTTTCAAGGATTTTTTCCATTTCCTCAAAGGTATGATATTGATTGATGATTTCCTGAGATATATAAAATGGTTTTTTTTCTAAAAGCTCAACATGGTAGCCTTGTTGTTGAAGAGATACGATGTCTTGTTTGTTCATGAGTACATCATGAAAAAGTTGAGGTTTTCCACCCGTAATTGTTGCTTGTTGAGGCAAATCCGTAGGCTTAAGAGCTGGTGTTATCCGGTATAAAGAGAATATATTGTTGTCTTGAAAGCTTGAGATCGGAGTTGGTTGAGCCATTACGGTAAGAGTAGAAAATAGAAAGATGCTTACAAGAATTATTGCTTTCTTTTTCATAGATTTGCCACCATGTGTAGAGAGGGATCACCAAGCAGGGTGAATTCTTCAACGGTTTTGCAATCCAGTACGAAATTCATTGGTGGATGGACAGTGATGTAATCGATGAGTGTTTGGGTATGGGTTTGTCCTAAAATAGTGATATTGTTTTGACCATAGTTTTTGAAAAAGTGAGTGTTCATGAAACCGGAGTAAAACTGTGTGCAATCCGGGATGCCATCATTGTTGTCATCTCCTACAGCAAACCAGTCAAGACCCGTGTACCCAAGAGTAGCAATAGATCCGCCTTCTTTCATGGACGCGAGTTGCCATGACCAGCATCGTGGAACCCATTCCATATGATAAAACTTCAGAGGAGGATTAAAGAAATATCCCATTGGCCCGTAATGGATGATATCTCGGATGAGATTGAATAAGCTAACATTGAATTGAGCGATATGACAACCTCCTACCACACATACTGGATGTTTATTTCCATTTTCAAGCTTGGGCATATCAGAAATGGTGAGACCATTGATCCATGTTTTTTTATCTCCTGGTGGATGAGTGGACCAGCTTGCTGGATTGGCATGGCCATCGAAAAATAAGAATCCACATCCTGGATTTATTGCATTCATGACATCATCTGGACCAGTGAATGTTTCATCAGATGTCCAACAACGTATCGGGGTGAAATCATTCATGTATTGGAGTGCTTGTTTATTTTCTTCTTCTCCCTCGTTGTATTGATCACCGGGTGCTGAATCCCCGCCAACAACTACCATATTAGAAAACCATTGGCTTTTATCACTGGTTTCATAGGCAATAATTTTATTGACCATATTGCTTACTTCTTGATTAGTTCGGCAGGGAAGTCTTCCTAGATAGACATCAGGGATTAATCCAAGTTCATCTTTTTTAAAGTTCTTCCATTCAGCCAGAATTCCATTTCCGTTAGTATCCCATGTCGCAAAATCGCCTGTTTCATTGTAGATGTCTGCATAATAAAGATCACTGATGTAACTTGTTTCTGCATCATCATCGACATTTGCATAGCGGACAGGAAGATACCATTTCTCTTCAAAGATTCCTCCTTTTCGACCACCTATGAGAAGTACGTAGCTGATTCCTTTTGTTTCAATGGCATCTTTGATGAAATATTTTATTTTCTCAGCGTTATCTCTGCCATCGTATTCTTGATATATGTTTTCACAGGTTTGTATATAAGTAGAGATTCCTATGGTGTTTTTATGTTCAACGAGTGGTTGAGCTTTTTCAGAAAATTTTTCTGGTGTGATGATAACCATGTCGAATTCATCTGGAAAGTTTTGTGGTTGAGAAACATCATTTTTTTCTATGGTGACTGAGGCTTGTTGGTAGATTCGTGCTTGTTTGGTTTCGGGGTTGTATGCCACAGGATAAATATATATTTTTAGATATACAACATGTTCTTCGTTTTTTATTCCTGTGTCCACAAAAACATCATAGGAAGCTTCAATAAAATCATTCTGTTTTTGTTCAGGAATAGTTACTGTTTTACCATGAGATTTCGTTTGAGGAGATGATTTAACTGCCAAAGAGAAAGGTAAATCAATATCTTCGGCTTCAGAGAAAACAACGTTTACCTTTTCAATAGTCGTTTTAAATGGAAACGTAAAGGTTTTTACCATCATCGGCCTAAGATATTCACCGGGCAATGAAGCATATTGCTGCATATCATCCATTTGTAGCAATATCTTTTCTCCAGTCATGCGTTGTTCAGCTTTTGGAAAAATGATTAATTCCTTCTGATATTGTTGTTCTGCAGTATCCGCAGGAATATGTATCATTCCCTGCAAGATAAAAACCAAAACAAAAATAACTACTATCAATTTATTCATGATTATACCCCTATTACCTAATAATTAATATAATCTAGATAAATATAAAGATTTTGTAATATAAAAAAGAAAGAGGGGAGGTATCATTTCTTCTAGTTACCTATCTGTTCAGTTTGCTCCTTGAAACCAATACCCATTGTTTCAAGTTCATCCAGTATTGGATTATAAATCTCCGGAATGGTTGGCCGGTGAACACCAGTAAGCTGTATTTGTTTGTTAAGAATCATGGTCACGGCTATTGCTGCTGGAAGTGCAACGGTTCGTGCCACTGCTGAATCTCCATCTGGGATGCCGTATTCTAAAAGGGTGGAGGTAATATATTCTGTTTTATCATCATACTCTGCCTTGAATTCATGATGCATGACGATCATATCACGTTCATTTTCTTGCAATGGCATTTTTTCAAGGGTGAGCACATTAAGATAATCAAGAGGATTGTCTTTTTCTTTTGGAAGTGAAAGATCACTGAACAAACCAAGCCATTCTAATCGTTTGATCACTGAACTATATGGTTTTAATCCTAGATAATCAGCTGTTTTTTTCGCAAGATTTTCATCAGGTTTTACATTGAGAAGAGATCGAGTTACTGCAGCATAGGTATCACCAGTGAAACCATCAAGGGGGGCTTCCTGAAGCCAACCGATTTCAGCGATTGCGCGCAGGGTTTCACACCAGCCGGTCATACGAAACGTTCCTCTATAAACCGTTTCAGCATCCTTTAAACCATAAATGTCCTTATATTGAACTGAATCACGGTTCGGATAGTTCTCAAAAGTACCAATATTTGGTACATCTTTCAAATAATAATGTTCAAAAAGATGTTCACCAGGAATGGAAACAATCTGTCCATCTTCTAACCATTTCGCAGGGTTTCGAGACGCAAGAAGCACTCCTTTTGGTGACCAGCTAAATTTATATCCAAATGGATTGGTGTTTGCTTCATGAGCAGGGAGTGCACCCGTGGTTGATGTAAAACGAGTGATTTTTCCGTTGTTTTTTTCTACCTGATGAATAATTCTCATCGCAGACATATGATCGATACCTGGATCAAGCCCTGATTCATTTAACAGGAGAACATTTGCTTTTTTCGCTGTTTCATCTAATGCCTGCATTTCTTCACTCACATAGGAGGTGGTTACCAAATGTTTATGATGAGAGATACACATCTTAGCGACTTTTACATGAAAAACGTAGGGGAGAAGACTAACGACGAGGTCAGCGTCTTTAATAAGGTTTTCAAGAAGTGCATCATCCTTCACATCAAGGGAAACCACAGTTCCCTGAGGATGATTATCAATAATGGCTTCAGCTTTACTTACTGTTCGACTGGCCATGGTCACACTAAAATTCTGCTGCTCTAAAAGATAACGGACAAGTGGTCGGGAAACCATGCCTGCCCCCAGAACCAAAACATTACTCATTTTTTTCACCAACGAAGATTTTGTTATCATCTGTTGTCGATTATGGTCGTGCCTGGAAGAGAAATGAGCTATAAATACTTGTTGATATACTGATAGGAGGGAGTAAGTTTCCCTTGGTGAAGAATAACTGCATTTTTTATTTCGGGGGGAAGATGAAGTTGAGCAAAATTAGCCGCATAATCTGCATGCACGATCTCAGGGATGAAATGCCAGAGTATTTCACTAAACGCCCTTGAGGAATCCTTCGGAAGTTCACAAGGTAGATTATCAACGGCCATGATAGCCATTCCTTCTCCTTTGACCCCATCATTTATGGAATCAGTTTGGGGATCATAGACAAAAACAGGATTATCTGGAGTTGTAACTTTCATGGTAGGTTCAATAGCACCCTGTAGATCAACACTGATATCACCGACAATGAGTGGTTTTCGGATTTCTTCGGATACTGGATATTGATGAAAGTAATCCTTTGACAACAAACGAGGATATCGTTTATCCCAATATATGCAGTTCATGAGAATACTGATTTTTGGGAGATATTTTTGGAAAGCGGAGGTGTAATGTTCTGGATGATGGTAATAGTCTTGTAAGTCAAAGTGTTGATGAGGTTGAATAGGTTTGACCATGTCTTCCTCTTTGAAAACAACTTTGTATACACATTTATTTGAGGGATCATCAAAGATCATTGGTAGTTTTGATGGTTGAACCTCGACTACTGGGAGTAAATCAATAATTTCCTGTGCACCGTTACTGACGTTTCCATATCCAGCAAATCCAATGACAAGTGGCGTTATTTCTTTGGGAAGTCCCTTTTGTTCAATGTTTTTACCAATGGTGGTAAGCTTTTGTTTCAAGGTGCTCAGAGAAGGATATTGATGGGTTTGTTTTATTGCGGTGAATAAAGTATCAATATGATACTGTGTTTGTAGTCTTTTCCCGAAACCCCAGAGTGTATCAACCATTCCTGCAATTCCAGCAAAGCGTCCGAAAAAAATAAGACGACGATTGTTTTCATCCACTACTTTTTCATAATCTATAAGGGTGCATTGTAATTCCATCAATTTTTTGAGCATAGGCATATTGTAGGATTGTCCCTTGATGGTGTGAGAGAAAAAAACATATGTTTTCTTTGATTCAAAGAAATCAATAGGAATTTCTTTTACCGCAAAGATAACTGGACAGTTGGATAAATCATCTTGCACGTTAGCTCCAGCTTTTTCATATTCTGAATCATCATATGATCGGATAGAAGAAGGTTGAATGATGGTTTGGATTTGATGTTTTTTCTTTAGTTCGCTTATATGATCTGGAATTACGGGTACTCGTTGTTCCCACTTGTTTTTATCTTCTCTTCTAATGCCCATCAATGCTGTCATAGATGTTTGCTCCTTGTATTGATTTCTTAAAAGTTTTCAATAGAGATATAAAATACATTGTTATTATTTTTTGCAAAAAAAACTATTGAGAAAAACAAAATCTATACTTTCAACTATCTTCCCCGATATTTTTAGTTTGAATGAATGAATATAGGTCTTTAATGAAACAAAAAAAACGGAGGATTTCTGCTTCTGAGATCGGTCAGTTTCATTTTTGTCCGATTTCTTGGTATCTTCAAAAACAGGGTTTTGTTCCAGCGTCATCGTTGTTGAAAAGAGGGAAAAAAACCCATCAATATCTTGGTTCAATTCTTCTGAAAACAGAAAAAACAAAAAAAAGAATTATTCTTCTTCGTTTGTTAGGATTAGTGTTTCTTTTCATCGCCATTATTATTTTGGTTTTGGAGGTTTTCCTAGGATGATTGAAGATATTTTTTTTCTAGCAATACTTCTGTTAGCTGGATTGTTTACCATTATGCTTTCTTCCTATATGAGACGAAAAAACGAGTTGACAAAATCAAAGCACATGATCCCTGATGGTCGACCACTCTATGAGGATCTTTTTGAGCAATCAAAACCATTGTATTCATCAGTTTTTCCCCTGGCAGGAAAGCCCGATTATATCCTTAAAACTACTGATGGTGTTATTCCAGTTGAAATAAAAACAGGGAATCATAATCAACCACAGAAGCATCATGTCATGCAGTTAGCCACATATTGCCAACTAGTCGAAGAGCGTTTTGGAAAAAGACCAGCATATGGATTGCTTATTTATTATGATTCAAAAAAACAGTTCCAGATTTCCTATACCCAATCATTGAACAGACAACTCAGTGAAACCGTTGAGATAATGAAACAGATCTCTGAAAAAGGCTGGGATGATCATGTGAAGGAGTATATCGATACTAAAAAATGTGGTTCATGTGCTATGAAATCATACTGTGATCTTGCAAAAAACCATGAAGGGTAATCTGCAAAAGTGCTTGTTGAAAAACTATTTAAAGGCATATTTTTTATTTATTATTAGATTAAAAATTAGGGGGATCATTATTATTGAGATTAAAAAACGATTGAACAGAAAGGCAATTCAGTGGTCGTATAGCTTTCTTGTTTTTTTGTTTTGTTGACATTATGTATACCAATAATAGCTCCTGCATACCCTTCTTCATCTCCTTCTCTTGTTTCTGCATACACAGATACCATAGAAATCCAACCTGGAAAGGATTATATTATCAATTGGTCTGCAGATAATCAACAATTCAGTGCGTATTATTCCAAGGAAGAAGGATTACTTTCTGAAGAGTTACGCTCGGTAATAGCAAAAACTCCTCGCTGGTTACATAAAGATCTTATCAAACAGTTTGAACAGATTTCAAATACATCTTCATATGTTGATTTGTTAAAAGGGGTTAGTAAAAAGTATACGGATGAAATCGCTTTTTGTATTGCTCATGCTCCCAGAGTTAATATTCCAAGTGCTCAGGTCTTATACGAGAATGTGTATTGGTTGTATGAGATTGATGCTCACATTTCTTATGCTGATATTGTTGAATATGATGAGGGAGATGGTAATTATTTTTCGACCATACAATATCAAATCGTATCCAATGGTTCCAGTAAGCAATATGAACTACCCCGTGATCTGTATTATTGGTATATTGTTCAGCCTCAGCTTCTTGGTGAATCTGCGATACTAAAATATGATTCATTTTGGCGTGATTACTTGTTTAATCATAATGATATCGGGTATCCTTTGTTGAAAGAAAAAATCCAGGATATTCAGTTTTTATGGGATGAACAATCATATTTTCAATCCGCTGATCGACTATGGGATAGGTGCATACGTGCTCATCCAACAGCAGTTGAAGCAGTAAGTTACTGGATTGGAAAAACTGTTCCCTATCAAGCAACAGGGAGTAGACCTGCGCAGCCTAATATTATTGCTCATGAACACAATGGATGGTGTGGTGAATTACAACGATTAGCTATCGCTGCTCAAAGAGCAGTGTTAATTCCAACGATTGGTGCATGTAATATTGGTGAGGATCATGTTTGGAGAGAGTTTTATCATAACGGCTGGCATCAAAATGATAACTGGTGGGCAGATGGAGGTGGGAGTGTTGATGTATTCGATGTCTATGCACATAATTGGGGAAAGGATATGTCTGCAGTTTTTACTTGGAGAGGTGATGATGTCATCAAGGAGGTTACCTCAAACTATATTCCCCCGGAGGATTTGATTAATGTAACCGTTGAAGTCTCTAATGGAGTACAGCCATATGATGGAGCGCTAGTCACCGTTTTTGTAAAAGGCCCAAAGGATATAACTTGGTATAAAAATAAGATTTTAAATGCAGTTGAATCTTTTTGGGAGAGGTTGCCATCTTTTATCCGTGAATCCGGAGCAGAAAAATGGTATAAACGATTTCAGGATTTTATTAAAGAAAAACCAGATGTCATTGATGGGGGCACAGCTACCATCTGGAATTATACGGATACTACTGGAAGCTGTACGTTTAGACTGGGTAAACATGATGAATATGTGTTTTTAATTCAGAAGTCAACAGAAGAACTGCCTTGGCCGGTTTCTTTTCATAATAGTGTAAGAGTGTTGAAAACTGCGGAGGATAAAACGTTTCATGTGCTTCTTTGCTCAGATTACCAGAGCAAGCCGCAGATGAGGGTTAGTAAGCATTCTTCAGCTGAAGCTGAGATGCATTGTGATGTTGACATCCGTTCATCATTTGTTCAGCTTCAAAAAAACATTCGGAATAATCATGTTGGTCAATCTGAGATGAATGGTGATATCGATTTTTTTGTGGTGGATTCAACTAATTTGAAAAGATATCAGCAAGGTAAATCTTTTACCTGTTTTTATGCACAAAAAAATGGGAGCATCTCTGGTTCGTTTCCTGTTGATCAGGATTGTTTTCTGGTATTAAGAAATCCAATGATACATACGATGGCTTCTGTTGTTGCATCATTTGAAGTCTATGGCAATCCTACTGAAAGTAATGTTGTGATACTTGATCCATTGAGTTCGACAGAGAATCCTTCTGTTTTTCATGTTGGCAATCAAATTACTGTTACTGGTGTTTCTACTGAGAATGGATTGGTTTCAATTCATAATGATTCTTACGAGATATCGCAAGGTTTTTGGAAGATAACCTGGAATACGTCAAAATATTTACCTGGTGTGTATCCTGTTGTAGCTACTTGTGGGAATGTTACTGATGAGATTTTGATTGAACTTGTTGATGTTACGCCGCCATTGCTTCATATTCTTCATCCGGAGAACAATCAGTTATTGAATACTGATGAAATGAAGGTAAGTGGTTCTGTTGTTGATGAAAGCGATATTAAACATATAATGATCAGTGTTGATGATGAGCAGGTAACAATGAGTAATCCTGATAGGAATTGGTCGAGGATGATTTCAATTGAGGATCTTTCATCAGGTGTTCATACCATAACGGTTACAGCTGTTGATACTGCTGATAATAGTGTTGAAGAAAGCAAAAACTTCATCATTGATCCCGAATTGAGTCCTCCTCCCATGATTCATCAGGTGTATCATCAGCCATCTATGGTGAGCAATGTAAGTAATGTTATCGTGTATGCAAATGTTAGTTTCAATTCATTTCCGGTTAAAGACGTGCAGATTTGTTATAGTATTGATGCTGCAACAATTCAGAAGAACATGTTTCAATATGCATCATTTCCCGTGCAGGCTAGACATAGCGAGGATCCGTTGGGGAATCAGTCGAATCAACCGGTTTTTGGTATTGAACTCGGGCAGTTTCCAAAGGATACAGTGATTTCGTATTATGTTGTTGCTACTGATATTGCCTTGCATGCTACTTTCTCGGAAGAATATAAAATAATCATTCAGTGAGAAAGAAAAGAAAAAAATTATTGTTTTTTGTAGGTGTAATTGATTGCGCTTTGGATTTCTCTATAAAGCTTTGCTCCTTGGTTGAGGATGTCTTTTTCTTTCAGAACTGACAGGGTTTCTTCACCAATGATTTTAACAAAATCTCTCACTTCTTTTCGATGTGTTTTAGTGTAGTTTATAATAGCATCAATACTTTCTTCATCAAGTGTTATTTTTACCATAAATATCCTCCAATGATTATATTCATCTGATCGTTTATAAGGTTTGGTTCTTTTGATTTTTCATTCTTAAACGGTTGGTTTCATAAGGAAATTTTAATTATTTCACTATCATGACTGGGCATGGTGCATGATGAGCAACGTTTTCAGTGACACTGCCTAAAAAAATCCGGTCAAGTGCCGTCATTCCTTTTTTTCCAAGCACGATAAGATCTTTTGATTGTGCTAGTTTAATGATTTCTTCAGCGGGATGACCTTCGAGGATTTTTTGTTTTATTGAAACATCATGTTTTTTGGCCATTGTTTCTATTTCCTGAAGGAACTTTTTTCCTTGTTGTTTCATCAGCTCTAACACATCCATGTATGGTATTTCAGTGCTGTCTTCAAAGACTGATGGCATATATGGTATTTCGATGACATGAACCACAACTAACTCGACACCTGTTTCTTTTGAAAGATAAATTGCTTTTTTTGCTGCTTTTTTGGCCACTTCTGATCCATCGATGGGCACTATGATTTTATTGAATTCGCTCGCCATGGCTTTTTTTAAGCCATTGTTGAATTTAAAATTTTCTCTCTTCTTTTGCAGATATGATGATGCATTGTGAGGATAAAAACTAATTAACCCTGTTTTCTTTCCTGTTCTGTGTTGAATAGATGAGAATTGCGGTTTTACTTAGAGATCGATGTAAACCAAAAAATTGTGCTAAGGAATGCATCAAATATTGCCCTCGGGTGAGAGCTGGTGATGAAACCATTGTTGAGGGTGAGGATGGAAAACCCGTGGTTTCTGAGGATCTCTGTGTTGGTTGTGGGATTTGTGTTCATAAATGCCCATTTGATGCTTTGAAAATCATTGGTCTTGCAGAGGAATTGGATACGGATCTGATTCATCAATTTGGAAAAAATGGGTTCCGATTGTTTCGATTGCCAGTTCCAAAAGAGGGAACATGTGTTGGAATTCTTGGCCCTAATGGGATTGGTAAAACCACTGCTATTAAGGTTCTATCAGGACAAATCATTCCAAATCTTGGTGAATTACAAGAAAAAAGCACATGGGATGCAGTGATTGATTATTATTCGGGTACTGCTCTTGCGAATCATTTTTCTAAGGTGAAAGATGAAACGGTGAACACAGTAGTGAAACCGCAATATGTTGATAAACTGCCTAAGGTGATGACTGGAAAAATCGGTGATATTCTTTCAGAGACTGATACTGCTGGTAATTTTGATACGGTTGTTGAAAAATTAGGGTTGGAAAACATTCTTGAGAAGGATATTGGTGCCGGGAAGATTTCTGGGGGTGAATTGCAGTTGATGAGTATTGCTGCAGCCTTGTTAAAAGATGTTGATTTGTATTTCTTTGATGAGCCATCATCATATTTAGATATTAATCAGCGGTTAAAGGTTGCCCGTATTATCAAGGAACTTTCTGAAACAAAAAAGGTGATGGTGATTGAACATGATCTGGCGGTGCTTGATTTTCTTTGTGATTCCGTGAATTTGATGTATGGTAATGAGGGAGCCTATGGGGTAGTGACCAAACCTCGTGGTGTTCGTCATGCGATTAATACTTATCTTTCTGGTTATTTGAGGGAGGAAAATATTCGTTTTGGTGAGAAAATAGAGTTTTATGCTCATCCACCGAAAAAACAACAGCAGCTTCGTATTCTTATTACGTATCAATCACTTGAAAAATCATTTCAATCATTTTCATTGATGGTAAAAAATGGGGTGATCAGAAAAGGTGAAATTATTGGGATTGTTGGTCCTAATGCCATTGGGAAGACCACGTTTGTGAAAATGCTTGCTGGTGCTATTGAACCAACAAAGGGAAAAATAGAACATGATATCTCGGTGAGTTATAAACCTCAGTATATTACGCCTGATTTCGATGGAACCGTTCGAGATTTCCTTGAGTGGAGGGCTCAATCATTGTTCACATCACCGTTTTATAAGTCTGAGATTTTGAAACCATTTCATTTGAAATATTTGATGGATAAAAAAATAAAAAATCTTTCTGGTGGTGAATTACAACGGGTTTCTATTGCTAATGCATTGGTGCAGGAATCTGATATTTATTTGTTAGATGAACCCTCTGCTTATTTAGATAGTGAGCAACGTATGGTGGCATCTCGCACTATTCGCCGGGTAATTGAAAAATCAGGTCGGTCCGCAATGGTAGTGGATCATGATGTATATTTTATTGATATGATTAGTGATGCATTGATTGTGTTTGATGGAGAACCGGGTAAAAATGGTGTAGCGCAGGGTCCGTTTAGTTTGCATGAGGGGATGAATATGTTTTTGAAAAATGTGGATGTGACGTTTCGTCGTGATGAGGATACACAGAGACCACGGGTGAATAAACCAGGATCATATATGGATAGGGCTCAACGAAGCGATGGAGAATATTATTATTCATTGTAATGAACAGTGATAAAGAATTTGCTGACGATTACGCACATATTTGATTATGTAGTCTGTGAAGCAAGATAAAACCAAAAAAATGAATATTGTTCAAATAATTTTTAAAATATTTCAATAATACTATCAAATCAGATCATAATCAGTATAGCATTGGAAAGTTACTTTTTTTGTATGCCTTGGTGTGGACGCTTTCTAACCTGTATCAAACTAACCTGTATCAAAGAATATAAAGAATCTGAGTGATTTGAAAAATTGTCCTTTTAGCACATGCTTTTACTATTGAAGCAGATACCTTGGTTATTGAACTTACCAGTATTTTACTGGTTATTTCTCTTATTGAAATTTTCTAGGTGAGTAGGGAAATCCATGAGCATTATCAGAAAGATAGTTTTGAGCGGTAATTGACTATTCGGCTTGATGATTTCATGAATAAATATCCTGAGTATCGAAAGGCCCCCGAGCGAGTCTATGAGATTGCGGCTGATGTCATTGAGGAACACAGGGGAATAATTGAGTTATGCCGGTTTTTGTTTGGTAACATGTCCTTTTTTGATGACTGTGGAGACATGGTTTATACCAAAATGATAGGGAATCATTTTATGGTTTGGAATACCAAGAAGGAGGATATCAGCTTGTTTTCCCTTTGTTATGCTTCCTACTTCATTGTTTCTGTTGATAGCACAGGCTGCATTAAAGGTTGCAGCAGTAATTGCTTCAGCGGGAGTCATTTTCATGTTGAAACAACCAAGTTGGATCATAAATTGCATGTTTTCCACATAACAATTTGGATTAAGATCTGTTGCAAGTGCAATTGGCATACCGGCATCAATCATCTTTCGTGCAGGAGCATACTCGTTCATCATCAAGGAAAACGGTGTGCCTGGTAACATAACACCAATTACATGTTCTTCAGCCATTTTTTGGATACTCTGAGTATTGGTTTTAAGAAGATGTTCTGCACTGATTGCTCCTATTTCAGCGGCAAGCAGTCCTCCATTGCTGTCTACGAGTTCATCGGCATGAATCTTTGGAGTTAATCCTTGTTTTTTTCCTGCTTCTAAGATACGTTTCGATTGATCAACATTAAAAAAGCCTTTTTCACAGAAGACATCACAGAACTCAGCTCGTTGTTTGGCCATAGGTATCATTTCATCGATGACCAATTGGACATATTCCTCTGCCGTGGTTTCCTTAGGAATTGCATGAGCCCCCAAAAACGTGGAAACAATATCAAGAGGGGTATCTTTATGTAATTGGTTTTGCACATCAAGGATTCGTTGTTCGGTTTCTAGATTCAGACCATATCCGCTTTTTGCTTCACAGGTTGTCGTCCCATATGAGAGCATGATGTCCAGTCGTTTTTTGCTTTGTTCATATAATGATTCAAAAGAGGCAGCACGAGTGTGATTAACCGTGTAATCAATACCTCCGCCTTTTTGTTTGATATCCATGTAGGAAAGCCCGTGAAGTTTCCAATCAAGTTCAAATTCTCGTGAACCTGAAAAAACGAGATGGGTATGTGGATCAATGAATCCAGGGAGCACAATGTGATCTGTTGCATCAATGATTTGATTGGCATCATAATCTAAAGCGGTTCCCACATCAATGATGATTCCGTCATCAATGGCGAGCATTCCTTTTTTGATGACGCCTAGTTCATTCATGTCTTGTTTGGTTCGTGGTTGATTTGGGCCATCTAAGGTAATGATTTCTTCTGCGTTTTTGATTAGTAAATCAATCTCACTCATAGGTTTTAATCCCAAATGGTTAAAAGAGATTCCTTAATAATGGTTTATGGTGATTTATTTGGATAACATTGTTGAATGCGTCCCAAATTTTAGTGAAGGAAAAGATAAAGCAGTCATTGATGCCATTACCGCTGCTATTGATTCTGTTGAAGGAGTGAAAATGCTTAATGTTGATGCTGGGGAGGATTTCAATCGAACCGTGTTTACTTTTGTTGGTAGCCCAGATGATGTGTTGAAGGCAGCGTTTCAGGCTGCAAAAGTAGGTACTGCTCTTATTGATATGCGCTATCATAAAGGTGAACATGCCCGTATGGGTGCTCTTGATGTTATGCCATTTATTCCTATTAAAGGTGCAACTGATGAGGATTGCATTTCGTTGTCAAAACAATTCGGTGAACGGATGGCAGAAGAACTTGGTATTCCTGTGTTTTTGTATGCGAAATCTGCAGCGAAACCAGATCGAGTGAAATTACCAAGTATTCGGAAAGGCGAATATGAAGCATTGGAGGAAAAATTCAAGGATCCATCGTTTAAACCTGATTTTGGAAGAGCTGAATTTGTCCCTAAAAGTGGTGCAACAGCAACGGGTTGTCGAGATATTCTTCTTGCATATAATATTAATTTGGATACTGCTGATAAAAGTATTGCCTCTAAGATTGCTGGTATTATTAGAACCAGTGGTCAGGTGAAAAAGGACAAGGATGGAAACAAGATTATTGGTCCTGATGGAAAGGCAGAACGCATTCCGGGAAAATTCAAAGGTGTACAAGCGGGAGGCATGATGTATGATGAAAACACGGCTCAGGTGTCTATGAATCTGTTGAATTATAAAGAAGTTAATATGCATGATGTCTTTGAAACGGTAAAGAGGGAGGCAGCAAAAGATGATGTGAACGTAACCGGGAGTGAAATCGTTGGATTGGTTCCAAAAGAATCATTAGTTATCGCTGGTCGGTTTTATGCAGAAAAAGAAAATAAGAAAATAAGTGATGAAGATGAACTGGTGAATCTTGCTATTGAAAAACTGGGTTTGTCTGATCTGTATCCGTTTAAACCTGATGAAAAAGTAATTGAGTATATGATTAAGGAAAAAGGACCGCTTGCTTCATCTTCAGTTGATGGTTTTCTTTCTAATCTTTCCTCATCATCTCCTGCTCCTGGCGGCGGTAGTGTAGCAGCTCTTTCTGGAGCATTGGCTGCAGCGTTATCTTCTATGGTGTGTAATCTTACTCTTGGAAAAAAGAAATATGAGGATGTACAGGAGGATATTAAGAATGTGGTGAAGAAAAGTGAAACGCTTCGGAAACAACTCACGAATCTTATTGATGAGGATACTACCGCGTTTAATGATGTGATGAAAGCATTTAAGATGCCCAAAGAAACTGATGAGCAGAAAAAAAAGCGATCTGAAGCCATTCAAAAAGGGTATAAAAAAGCAGCGATGGTTCCGTTGAAGACCGCAGAGGTTTGCAAGCAAACTCTTGATGTGGCAGAAGTAGTTGCTGAAAAAGGAAATACGAATTCGATTACTGATGCTGGTGTTGCGGCGTTGATGGGGCTAGCTGGTGTGCATGCTGCTTCCTTGAATGTTAAGATTAATCTGGGATCCATTAAGGATTCAAGTTTTGTTGAGGAAACAAAGCAGAAGCTTTCATCAATTGAATCAAATGCGATGAAGAAAAAAGATACTATTCTATCCATTGTAAAAGAAAAAATGTAAAAAAAATGTTTTTTCCTTGGAATAGATATAAAAAATTATGTGTTATGGAAGTGATGTTTGTTCATGGAATCTGATGTTGAAATAGCTCGTAATACAAAACCTGAACCTCTTATTGAGATTGCAGCAAAAGCTGGTATTCAAAAGAAGGAAATAATCCCTTGCGGTGGGGTGAAGGCAAAAGTAAAGTTAGATATTTTTTCTCGGTTAAAAGATAATAATCAGGGAAAATTAATCCTTGTTACTACCATGAGCCCTACTCCAGAGGGTGAAGGAAAGACCACGGTTACTATTGGGTTAGCACAGGCCTTAGCCAAACTTGGAAAAAAGACGATGCTTGGTATCCGTGAACCATCACTTGGTCCGATTATGGGGATGAAAGGAGGGGCAACTGGTGGTGGTTATTCTCAGGTTATTCCCATGGAGGATATTAATTTTCATTTCACTGGTGATATGCATGCGATCACAAGTGCCAATAATCTATTGGCTAGTCTTTTGGATAATCATTTGCATCATGGTGATGCATTTCATATTGATCAACGCTATATTGTCTGGCCTCGGGTGCTTGATATTAGTGATCGAGCGTTGAGAAATGTAGTGGTAGGTCTTGGTGGTCCGAAGCATGGTGTTCCACATGAGAACACCTTCGCCATTACTCCTGCATCTGAGATCATGGCTATTTTGTGTCTTGCTCAGGATTTAGAGGATTTAAAAAACCGGTTAGGTCGAATCATTGTTGCCTATACGTATGATGATCGGCAGATTCTTGCTTCTGATTTGAAAGCAGTTGGTGCGATGACTGCGTTGTTAAAGGATGCATTAAAACCAAATCTAGTACAAACACTTGAAGGAGTTCCAGCGTTTGTGCATGGCGGCCCTTTTGCTAATATCGCTCATGGAACCAGCAGTCTTATTTCCACAAAATTAGGATTAAAACTGGTTGATTATTTTGTCACTGAAGCAGGGTTTGGTTCTGAACTTGGGGCAGAGAAATTTTTTGATATTGTCTGTCGCACAGGTAATCTTTCACCAGATGGCGTGGTCATGGTTGCTAGTATTCGTGCATTGAAACGAAATGGTGGTGGAAATGATATTGATGCAGTGAAAAAAGGCCTGGTAAATTTGGAAAAGCATTTAGAAAATATTTCTTTTTTTGGTGTTCCAGTCATCGTTGCTATTAATCATTTCATTAAGGATACAGATGAGGAGCTTGCAGTGGTTGAACGGTTTTGTGAATCAAAAAATATTCCTGTGGCCGTTGTTGATGTCTGGCAGCAGGGTGGAGAGGGAGGTATTGAGCTTGCTGGTAAACTAGTTAGCATGCTTCATAACCATTCTTCTGATTTTCGTTTTTTGTATCCTTTGGATCTTTCAGTGAAAGAAAAAATTCGATTGATTGCTGAAAAAATGTATGGTGCAGATCGCGTTGTTTATGGGGTAAATGCTGAACAGGATATTAAACTGTGTCAAACCCATGGACTTGATAAGTTACCTATTTGTGTAGCTAAGACACAGTATTCTTTTTCTGATGATGCGAAACTGCTTGGTCGCCCATCGGGTTTTAAGATCTCAGTGAATCATATTCGTTTTTCTGCTGGCGCAGGATTTCTTGTTCCTATGACTGGAAAGATTACGACCATGCCTGGTCTTCCCGCTCGACCGATGTCTGAGAAGATCTCTGTGGATGAACAGGGACGTATCCAAGGGCTTTATTGACCGGGTTAAGAAATGGGGTTAGATTGATATAGGTCATAGTCTATTGTATGGGTATTGGTCTATGGGAGGTTGGCAGGTTTGCCTACTGAGGATCTCAAAACACATGTTCAGGATATTATCTCTCTTCTTGGAGAGAATGCAGATGAAAAGGTATCAGCAGATACCGTGGAAAATGAATTAGAGAAATTTTTAGAGTATGGTGTGCCACTTGATCAAGCGAAACAAACCCTGCTGAAAAAATTTGGTGGAGGAAGTGTTGCTGCAGCTGCTTCTGAGCGTACAGTGCTTTCAGCATTACAACCTGATCAACGGCAGGTGAAAGTAATTGCTCAGGTGATTACGCTTAATCCTAAAGAGATCACGGTTCGTGGTGAGAACCGGCAGATTTTTTATGGTCTTCTCGGAGATGAAAGTGGCACAGTTCCATTTACGGCATGGGAAGAAATCGATGCAAAGAAAGGAGATATTGTGGAGATCTCTAATGCGTATACTCGTGAGTGGCAGGGCGCGGTGCAGTTGAATATAAGTCAGCGTTCCCGTATTGAAAAAAAGGATAAATCAGCGTTACCTAAGGATACGTTTGAACCAAAAAAACAGAAGATAACTGATTTACATGCAGGTATTGGAAAAGTTGAAATTAAAGCAGTGATCTTAGATGTTTCAGATCGTAAGGTGACTATTGATGATGAAGAAAAAACAGTGTTTTCTGGTGTGCTCGGTGATGAGACTGGAAAGGCTCAGTTCACCGCTTGGCATGATTATAAGTTAAAAAAAGGTGATACCGTCCATATCATTGGGGCTTTGGTGAAAAGCTGGAAGGGTATTGCTCAGGTGAGTTTTGATGAAGAAGCAACGGTGAAAAAACTAAAAAAAGACACGATATCAGCTGATAGTGTTCCGGTTCCATTGGTGCCATTGTATGAAATCGTTGAACGAGATGGTGCATATGACATTATGGTTGAGGGAACCGTTATTGATATCCGACCAGGTTCCGGTTTTATTTTACGATGTCCAGAATGCAATCGGATGATTCAAAATGGCACGTGTCAGATTCATGGTGAAGTAGAAGGAGTTGCAGATCTCAGAGTGAAATGTATCGTTGATGATGGAAATGGATCAGTGAATGCAATATTGGATAGAAAAGCAAGTGAAACTATTCTAGGAAAAACCTTACAGGAATGTAAGGAGATGAAAACAGATCAGCTTCATGATTTAATCCTTGACACCTTGTATGCCCAGAAGCTGCAGTTACGGGGAAATGCATTGAATGATAATTTTGGGACCACATTTATTACATCTGATGTGAAACGAATTGAGATGAATGTTGAAGAAGAAGCAAAGAAACTAGCAGCTGAGTTGGAGGAATGGTAAATGAAACGGGAACATGCATGGCGAGTGTTTGCCACTGAGTTTAATGATGCCTCTTTTGAACTTAAAGGGGAAGGAAAAATGGATCCATCTTATGTGATTACCCCCCTAGGTAGTAAAACAAATCGATTGTTTATCGTTGGAGTACTTACTGATGTTGAACAGGTTTCTGAAAGTGGTGAGTTTGTCCGTGCGCATATCTCTGATCCTACGGGTGTGTTCACCGTGTATTCAGGTCAGTTTCAACCGGAGGTAACCGAGCGGTTACAAACGATTGAGGTGCCGGCTTTTGTTGCAATGGTTGGAAAAACACGGGGATATAAACCAGAAGATGGAGATATAATGTATGCTTCAGTGCGTCCAGAGCGGATTGAAACAGTTGATGCGAATCTTCGGGATTGTTGGATTCTTGAGACCTGTAAGCGGACCAAGGAACGGATTGAGGCGGTGCATGAGGCAAGTCAGATGTCTGAAAATATTGCTGCTGAATTGGTGAAGGTTGGGTTTCCAAGATCAATTGCTGAAGGAGTTGAGTTGTCTCTTAATCGTTATGAATATGTTGATGTTGAACGTTATAAGGAAATGCTGAAGGATTCGCTTGATTATATGACGTCAAATGCGGATCTTGCTGATGATGCATCAGCGGTGTTTGATGAAGAATCGGTTGGTAAAGAGAAAGAAAAAGAATTGAAAACTCCAAAGAAAACCGAGACCAAAGAAGAAGATGACGGGTTTAAGGAAATTGAGGATACGGTGTTAAATGTTATCAAGGAAGCTGAGGGTGAGGATGGTGCATCTTGGGATGAGATCACGGAGAAAAGCACGGCGACAGGTATTGATGAAAACACTGTTGAAGAAGCGTTGAATTCATTGATGGATAAAGGATTGATCTATGAACCCGTATTAGGAACGATTAAAACAACATAAAAAAGGAAAATCCTTTTTTTTATTTTTTAAAAAGCACGTTTTTTCTCCACCAGTAAGCAATGGGAATGAGAAGAATGATACTGAAGATGACACCGAGAGTGAGCACATAAAAAAGACCAGGGTTGGATGGATCATAATTATTTTTGGTATGGGTTTGAACGGGATACATCAATGGATAAGGGTCAGTGATGTTGTTATCGCCTGAAACCGTGTATGATTGGTCACCGATACCGTCGTTGTTTACATCTTTTCCATGGTATCGTTCCCAGTAATTTCCCATTTTAAGTGTTTCATTGTACCAGATGGTTTGTTTTCCTTTGTTTTTTGCATCAAAGATATCCATGAAATTATTGAGATAGATGGTTGTGTTTTTTGCATTTGATCGGATGTGCAGTCCATACTCTGGATTGTTCAAAAAGGTGTTATGATCAATTTGATTATCACGTGCATCTGAATAGAGGATGATGCCATTGTTGGTATTGTTTATGAATTCGTTGTATGAAATCTGATTTTGTCTGCCATAGATACTAATTGCGTTCTTGTTTTTGGTAAAGCTATTGTTCTCAATAGTTACAAGGTGACTTTCATTTCCAATGTTGATACTTTGATTGGTAAATGAGCGGAAATTGTTATTTGAAATAAGGATATTTTGCGAATGATAGATGTTAATACCCTGCTGGTGTTGATCAGTGTTTCCTTGGATGGATAGGTTGTTGATATGAACATTATCCGCAGTTATTATTATCACTGTTGATGCATTGCTGGTGAGAATGCTATTATTGCTGTTTTCACCAATGAGAGTAATGCTTTTGTTGATGGTGATCTGTTCAGTATAGGTTCCATTGGATAGATAGATAATGCTTCCATTACTCACATTGTTGATTGCCTGTTGTATGCTAGTAAATGTTTGTTCATTTTGATCCATGATTCTATTTGTTTGATTTGTTTCTTGTGCAGTAATTGGTGTGAGATTAAAAATTGAGCTAAAGGCACAAAAGAGTAGGAGGAAAAGGAAAACAAGGGTGATGCTTGTTTTTTTCATAGATGCTGAACATACAGAGCTGGTTATTTAAGGATTGTTTTTTCTGAATCTGGTGTTTTATTTCTTTTTTGTTATTGTTTCCGGTTTGCTATTCTTACAGCTTATGTTTAAATAATATCATTAAGAAAAATTAGCATGATTAGTTTCGAGATGGTGAGAAAAGCTATGGATAAAAAAATAGAAAATGAAAAACCTGTAAAATATCCATCATTATATGAAAAGTTTCAACCTGGAGACCGCGTATATAGAAAAATCAATGTAGATAATGGAAAAACAGAGGAATATGAAGGGATCATCATGGCTATGGATAATGATAAAATGGAGGTATATTGGGATACTATTGATGGAGAATACAATCCATCCCTTATTGATGATGATTTCACCTTGTGTTCTGTCGATGAAGTACTGAATGGAACTTATGAATATTCACCGATGAAAAGAAAACATAAAGGCATTATTGATGAGTTATTTGAATAAGAATAATAAATGAGAAAAAGAATTTGATATGATGTAAAAGAAAAACGTTAGGAAAAACAATGTTGTTTTTCCAGATGGAAAATGGGCGAAGGTGGATAGTGTGAATAGAGAAGCAGCACCACTGCTGGTTGGGTTAATGATTCCATTGTTGTTAGTAAGCATTATTTTTTTACAGTTATTTGTCTATGATGTGTTTGGTTTATTGAAATCTATTGATCCATTATATTACATCATGATCTTTCCCATCGCGCTCGGTTTAATGCTAGCATTGCTTAACCGAGGTGAATAACCAAGGAGAAAAAAAAGATTAGTACTGAATTTGATTTAATTACATCCACCGATACGAAGACTGGGATCACCTAAAAGAAGCCATTGCTCAACATTTTTAAGGATAAGTGCATCACCGGTATCTGTGGTATCCGACCAATCGATGGTAAAATTCTGTAAAAACGCAGTCACCGTTTCCTTCCAACAAATTCCAAGAACATGATTGTTGTTCACATTGTATTGTTCAAAGAAATGAATATCAAGCCATTCACACCCACCCTGATTACTAGAAATATCTGAGGACTCATAACTAAACGCTGTTGAAGCAATGACACTAATAGAGCCACCAATGGGTTTTAACAACAGATTTTCACCCCAACTTCGATAAATATTATAAGCAATGGGTATCCCCAAAGGATGCATATACACCCAATCTGATTGACCCAGGCTGACATTGAACATATTATTAAAACAGCCACTTGCGCTCACACAAACTGGTAACTTATCCTTGTTAATTAGAAAAGGCATATGTCTTAGATGAAAGGATGCTCCCCAGGATTCCGCGTTTTCTGGTGGATAGGTTGCCCATAAATGTGGACCGCCATGTCCTGAGAAGAACACAAATCCACATCCATTGTTTATCGCACTGACCACATCTACCCAGTTAGAAAGCGTTCCATCTGAAACCCATTTTTTTACCGGGGTGAAATCAGTCATATACTCAAGTGCTTGTTGAGTGTGAACTTCTCCATCAATGAACCCTGGTGTTTTTTTGGGATAGGTATCTCCAGCGATAACAGCTATTTTTTTAAACCAGTTATCTGAGAAATCACCGGTTTCATAGGAAATGATTTTATTGACCGCTATGATGACATCCCAAGGGGTTCTGCAGGGCAGCCGTCCTACTGCAACATCAGGGTAGAGATCTGGAGTGTCTGCTGCAGTATCGTTTTTTGCCCATTCACCATATTTTCCATTTTCGTTGTTATCCCAACTACTGAAATTTCCCTGTGAATCATAGAGATCAGCAAAATAGAGATCGGTAAGGAATTTTTTTTCTTCCCAGTGACCATAGTTTCTTTCCAAATAGGAGTATCTTACTGGTATCCACCATTCCTCAGTTATTCCTTGATTTTTTCTTCCCCCAACAAGTAAAACAAAGCTAATGTTCCATTGTTCTTTGGCTTCTTTGATGTAATATTTGATTTGTTCAGCATTATCTTTTCCATTGTTTGATTCCTGCTGATAAATATCTTCAACCAGGGTGAGTTTCGTTTGAATTCCGGTATCCTGTTTATGGTTAACTAATGGAGTAAGATATGAAGAAAATGCTTTAGGAGTTATGATCAATAAATCAAAAGAAGAGCTCAGACATTCATTTTCATGTGGTCTAATTTCAGTTTTATGTGAGATATCTGTGGAAAAGGCTTCTGTATGTGCCTGCATGGGAACTATTGTAACAGATAAAAAGAAAACGAAAAAAACCAATAGTAATGAAAAGTGACGATACGGTATTGTTATTTTATTTCTCATTAATTCATATATAAATCTAAGAATATATAAATTTACAGGCTGATTCTCAAAAGATTTTATGTATCCTCTGTCTTAATCAGGCAATTATCATTAAAATGAGAAAAGAATCATGAGAAAAAAAGAAGGCAATAGCTGTGTTTTTTGTTATTTCTGTTTGTTTGGATTTTTGTAATAGAGAACTACTCCTTCAGCAACCTCACGAAATGCACGTGATACTCCTCCAACACCGAGTTTAATACCACCAAACACTCTGGAGACAACAAGGGCATGACTGTGTAGTTGATGAGTGTTGAGAACTTGTAGTAAAACATGGCCTGGTCTGCCTACTTCTCCATCATCGGAGAAATCCTCAAAGAAGGAATTGTTTTTGTTTGATAAGACAAGAGCATAGCAATGATGATTGGCTTTGTTGTAGCGAGAATGATGGGTTTCAATGATGTCTTGAATGTCTTTTTTTTGATTTATTGCATATAGATGAGCAAAGAATCGAGATTTTTTTACGACGATTTTACCAGCAGCAAGTTCCTGCATAGAGTAGGGTGAAAAACTAACCATGATTAAGTATCTTTTCCTCAAAAAGAACCGATTTATATATTTATTTTAAATAAAATAAGGTGATACTTGTACAACAAATCCTTTATAAATAGAAATGAACCATCTTCTAGAGATTACCATGATTGTCGCAGGATTACTTTCCACGGAAAACGAAGTGCTTCAAATCCAACATATCGCAAAGATTTGTGCGGTGAAAAATAGGATTCGCTATCTTATTCGAAAGGAAAGTATTAAACAACTTCTTCAACAGGAAGAATCAATGGATAATACCAAGAATTAAAATATCCTTGTTCATATGCGGTGGTTTAGTGTGCAACAACAATGACCACGGTAATTATTTCTTCTACTGAGGACGAGGCAAGTACTAACATTAAAAAAGGCCTTTTATCCATTGGTGATTGGTCTGAAACTGATATTTTTTTTAATAAACCGGTTTACAAACTAAACACCGATAGAGACGTGATTATGGTTACTATTGAGGATAGAACCATTCTGCATGAGCAATTAGTGCAACAAATAATAGCTGAATTAAAAATTAGTCCAGATAAAGCAATTTTTATCTCCCGTCATCGCAGTAAATCTGGAAAACCAACCCTTACCACCCATCCCATTGGTAATTACAGCAAGGCTTCCTTTGGTGGAAAGAACAAGACATTATGCACTGCCCTCCCTTTCATGATGTCCGCATTGTTACGAATCATGAAGAAATATGCTGAGGAGGAGAATCTGTATCATGATGTTGGTTTTGAAGTCACTCATCATGGCCCCTATATGAGTGTTCCCACTCTTTTTGCAGAAGTGGGAAGTACCCTTGTTGAATGGGAAAAAACACGTCCAGCTGAGGTGGTTGCTCGATCGATTTTAACACTTCTTTCAATGACCGAGGAAGAAAAAGAAAATTTAAAGAAAATACCCGTTCTCATTGGTGTTGGTGGTGGTCATTATGCCCCTCGTTTTTCAACGGTTGTTTTTCAGAAAAAGGTAGCCTTTGGTCATATGATTCCTAGTTATCATATAAAACCAGGTCATATCGATAGGGATATGTTGAAAAAAGCTATTGATGCGACACCTCATGCAAGTGGTGTTTATCTTGATCGGAAAGCGTTATCAAAAGCAACACGAGATCAGTTTCAACAATGGTGTGAGGATCTTGATATTCCATTGGTCTCAAGTAATGATTTTACTGATCTTTAATTGTTGATGTAGCTAGGATATGAGCCTGCCTTACTGGTATTGGATGTTTGTGGGGGCTTAATTGTGAAACGATATAATAAGCAGTAGATAGGCTGATACGATGCCCAGCAGAGACATAAACTGGTTTTTTTACGTGTTTATGCGCATACCAGGCTTTGCCAAGAGTTTGGTCTTTATAGACAATTGTTTTATCAGGTTGTTCTTTTCCGCAGAGCAGGCTTTTTGCCACACCAATACTGGGTTTATTGAGAAGTACGCCTGCATGACTAGCTATTCCAAATTGATAGGGATGAAGAATGCCATTGCCATCAAACATGAGAATAGATGGATTGGTGTCTAATGTTTTATACAACTCGGTGATAAGTGGTGTTTCTCTAAAAGTGAGATAGGTTGGAATATAAGGAAATGGCGTATGTTGAAAAAGAGTTTTTTGTTCAATGATTTCTTTATTCTGATAATCGACCACAACGCAGGCGACACAGGCTTGTTCAAAATCATTTTTTGGATAGGCTACATCAAATCCAGCAACGGTTTTAATCTTGGATTCATCGATTTCATCTTGAGTTCTTACTTTTTTTCTGAGGTTGAGTTGTTTTTTCCGAAGGGATCGTAATGGATACTCTGTTTTGAAATCATCAAAGAACACTTTTTCAAAATGCTCAATCTTGTTGTTTTTGACGGAAATGTTATCTTCTTTTAAGCGTCTGATTTTATCATTGATTCCTCGTCCAAATCCTCCGATACCTCCATCAGAATAAACGATTTTAAAACAGGGCATAGTATCTGGATCCGGGTTTTGATTCATCATTCGTCCTACAGCCCGGGAAGCTCGTTTGTCCCCTAATGCTTCGGCTACTGCTCCATAGCTTGATACCATACCAGAAGGAATCTGTCGAACGAGATCATAGGTGTATTCATATAAATCCATAGGATATCTTCAGCTATAGTATATGACAGAGGCTATTTTGTTTTTATTGAGAAAAAGGTTTTGAAACAAACGTTCATGTATGGCTTAATGAATATCTTTTTAATGCAGATGAAACGAGGTATTGTGTTTATCAG
>CAZVKY010000004.1:0-11337 GCA_964627915.1 uncultured Thermoplasmatales archaeon | reverse complement strand
CATTTATGGTTACTGCTCGGTCATGGACCACATTGTCTCGAATGATACATAAATATGAGGGAAAATAATGGATTTCATTAAATTCTTAGGAACTGCTGGTGCTCGATTTGCAGTGACCCAGCAGATCAGAAAATCTGGTGGTATTTGGATTTCTCTGGATGATACCAATGTACTTCTTGATCCGGGTCCTGGTTCATTGCTTCGTTGTCTAGCCAGTCGTCCTAAACTGAAACCTACGAGTCTTGATGCAATTATGCTTTCCCATCGACATATTGATCATTCAAATGATATCAATATCATGATTGAAGCGATGACCAATGGTGGAAAAACAAAAAGAGGGAAGGTTTTTTCTCCTAGTGACGCGTTAGATGATGATCCGGTGATTTTACATCATTTCCGCAATCATGTACGAGAAATAGTTGTTCTCAAAGAGAACTATACATATAAGTTGAATAATTTACATCTTTCAACTCCAGTAAAACATGTTCATGATGTCGAAACCTATGGCATAAATATTAAGGATGAAAAACAGAGTATTTCATATATTGCTGATACACAGTTTTTCCCAGAGATAGTGAAACATTATCAGGGTGATATCCTGATTGCTAATGTGGTGCTTCTTTCTTCAAAATCAGTGGTGAACCATTTATCAGTTGAAGATATGAAACAGATTATTTTGAAAAATCAACCTAAGTTAACGGTGCTTACTCATTTTGGGATGACCATGATTCGAGCGAAACCTTGGGAGATCGCTGAAAAACTTTCAAAGGAAACAGGTTGCAAGGTGATAGCTGCTTCTGATGGATTGAAAATCGATCTTCCCATCCATGAAAAGTAAGAATCAGGATTGAAAAGAAATGATTAATTTTTGTTATACTGAGATGGTTTTTTCTTTAACAATAATGGCTGTTCCACCCACAAAAATATCCTGGTTTTGAAGGTGAACATGCACTCTTCCTGCATGATTGATGATATCTCCTTGTTCCACCACAACGTCATCCTCTTTGAAGATTCCATAGTTTTTAAGATATGCTGAGACTGCTCCATTTGCAGTTCCGGTCACTGGATCTTCATCTATTCCATAGAGAGGAGCAAAATTTCGAGCATGATAAAGTGAAGTTGGTTCAAGTGTTTCAAAAGTGAACACATGTAGACTTCCCACCCCTATTTTTTTACAGAATGAGGCAACTAATTTGAAATCAGGTGTCATGTTTTTTAATGTTTCATATGATTTCACACAGACCGGTAGTGTGTATAATCCGGTTGAAACCGCTTGTGATGGTAGATCTTTTCGAATCATATCTATATCTATTCCTAACGCCTGGGCTAAAAGCGGAAATGAAATCTCTTTATCAATCAGTTGTAACAAGGCTTGTTTCATCATCACTGTTTCAATGGTTCCATCGGAGTTATAGCTGATGGTAACTGGTAGATTACCAGCTAATGTCTCCTGAGTTAGCGTTATGTTTTGTTTTGATGTTCTTGCTTGTTTTGTTGCTAAGCAGTAAAACATTGCGATGGTTGCATGTCCACAGAGATCAACTTCAACAGTTGGAGAAAAAAACCGTACTTTCATATCTGCGATGTTACTGGGAAACACAAAAGCGGTTTCTGAAACATTGAGTATCTTTGAAATATGTTTCATCTGATCATCTGTGATGTTTGCTGGTGGATTGAGTACCACACCAGCTGGATTTCCAGCATTTTTTTGGTTGGTAAATGAATGAACGATTGATACTGAGACATCCATAATCTTTTTCCTCTCTAAAAAATACAAGTAATGTGTTATCGTTTATGATTCCACTCCGGGTTTGAAAAATAGTGTTGCTCATACTGTTGTGCAAGTTCTTTTTCTTCCGAGCTTAATGTTTCTTGGACTAGATTAATATCAAATTCTTCTTCAAATCCCTTTTGAAGAGCGCTGGCAACAGTGTTAAAATTGATTTGTTGACCGAGAACATGTTGAATGGAGGTGACGCGTTGTTTTACATTTGAAATCAGTTTATCCTTGATTTTTTCATTGGGGACCTTCAAAAGTGAAAACATTTTATCTACATCTACATCCGTGAGAATGGTTCCATGTTGTAAAACCGTGTTGTATTTTCGTGTTTGTGCATTACCAGATATTTTTTTGTTGTTCACTAGAATATCATTAATGGGTGCATATGTGCTTTTGATATCAATCTGTTTTAGTCCTTTTATAATGGCACCACAGATTCTTCCGTAGCTTTCCATGATATTTTTTGGAATAGCTGGATGGTTTTCATCTATAACAATACTATAGGTCACTTCATCTTCATGAAATACGGCTCCTCCACCGGTGATACGTCGTACATAATCAACATCATATTTTTGACAGGAAGAAAGATCTATTTCAGCAGTAAGGCTTTGAAAATACCCGATGGAAATAGCTGGTGGATCCCAACAGTAGAACCGGACCGTGGGAGGTACCTTGTTTTCACTATGTGCTTTCAGTATGGCTCGGTCGATTGCCATGTTTTCTGCAGCATGATGAACACCTGTTTGTAATAATCTCCATGTTTCTTTCATATGCATCCCATTAGTATTGTTTTCGTTAATGATTCAGCATCAATACCTATAAATTGAACATGATTTGTATCAATGAAATCTTGTATGGTTTTGTTTAGTGTTGATTGATCAAGTGTGATATGTTGTAGGTGGGTTTCCAATTGTTCAATAGCTTCTTCAGGGTAAGCAAAAAAGTCACCAGTGATAAATATAGACTGTATTTTTTTTGTTTGATCATCATAGGATAGCTGAATCTTTAGTAGTTTCCCATTGGGAACCTTGTATTGAATATTGTTTTTCATTGTAATCCCACATCATGTTTCTCATTATTTAATTCATTTCTTATAATGCTGAAGTGCTTGTTCAGCATGATAGGAACTGCGAACCAATGGACCTGATTCAACATGGGTAAATCCTTTTTTCAGGGCCATTTGTTTTAATGAGTTGAATTCTTTGGGTGTGTAATATTTTTTCACTGGAACATGTGCTGATGAAGGTTGAAGATATTGGCCAATGGTCAAAAAATCAACTGCTCTGTTTCGTAAATCATCCATCACGGTTTCTATTTGTTTTTTTGTTTCCCCAAATCCAATCATCAATCCAGATTTAGTAGGAATAGTTGGTGCCATTTTTTTTGATGAAGCAAGCACTTGCAGGCTTTGCTGATAATCTCCTTGTGGTCGGAGGTTAGGAAATAATGTGTTGACTACTTCGATGTTGTGATTGAGTACATCTGGTCTAGCTGAAAGGACTTTATGTAATGCCTTTGTATCTCCGTTGAAATCAGGGATGAGAACTTCAATAGTGGTATCTGGATTTTGGGTTTTGATAGCTTTGATGCTCTGATGAAAATGATGTGCGCCTCCATCAGAGAGATCATCTCTAGTCACCGATGTTATCACTGCATGTTTTAGTTTTAATGCAGTTATACTATCTGCAACATGTTGTGGTTCATCTGGATCTACCGGTTGAGGTGTTCCATGGCTTACATGGCAGTATTGGCAATTCCTGGTGCAGGTATCACCTAGGATGAGAAAGGTTGCTGTTCCATTTTCAAAGCATTCAGCAAGATTTGGACATTTTGCTTCTTCACAAATCGTATGTAATTTTGCTTTTCGGAACTGTTTTTTTAATTGATTATAGGTTTTTCCACCGGCCATTGGTACTTTTAACCAGTCCGGATGACGTCTCCCCATTATTTAGACCCCCATGGCGACTCGTAAGAGATCACGGAATCCAGGTGCAAATCCTAATATAAAAATCCCGATTTTTAACAGGTTAAGGAGTTGTTTTTGTTCTCTGAGCTCATTTTTGTATACTTCATCAAATAAATAAATAATGATGATGATCAAAAGAAATTTAACGATGGGAAATAATGGTGGCCAGATCTGCAGTATCCAGTCTGATGCAGGATGTTTTTCAATGTACGTTGGAAGCCCCATATGAAAGGGGTCGTAGATGCTGATATAGCTTGCAAGACCATCTAGTTGATGACCAAGGATCATACTGAGATTGAGGGGAGTGGTAAACATGATTGCTTGTTTCCAATAAGGCTGAGCTATCCTTGCAATGAGATATACTGCAAAGGTAACTGAAAAGGTCAAAATAACCACTAATAAAAAAACGGTGGGAAATAATCCATCTGAGGAACTCCACCCTGACCCGGTCATCCACAGTATTACATAGTAAATCAAGGGGATGGTAAGAATAGTTCCAATGATACCCATGAGGTAGGTACTGGAAATCCTTGTGATTTTTTTAAGACGATGCAGATATACTCCGATCAATAACGCAATTAGAGTTAAAAACAGTGTTTGAAAATATATCAGCGGGGTAACAAACCAGAAAACAACTGGTGGGCGAAAAAAATGAGCATCCTCTAGTACTCGGGCGATTGAACCATACATAATGAATGGAAAAGTCCCTATGAAAAATGAAAAATCAACAGGAATATCCCATTTTTTCAATAATCGATATAAGCCATAGACTGCTCCTGTTACCATGATTCCATAGACGATTTCAGAGACAAGGGTGAATTTTGCAGCAGCAACAACACCATGATAACTCATTTGTTTATCTAATCCATCTGAAAGAATTGGTCCCCAGAAATATTTCCAAATAAATTGATCATAAAAAATATCTGGAAAAAAAAGAAGACCTCCAGCAAAAAAAGCTATCAGACTAAAGATAACCGTGAGAATAAGCTTTTGTTTGTGTTCTTGCAACCAGATTGAAAAGGTCATTTGTATTGTTGGAAATGATGATTCATTATATTAAATTAGGTGTTGGTAACATCCTCACTATTTGAATGTTTTATTTTGAGAACCCTATGGCATCCTTTCTTTTGAAAAAAGATAGACCCCGATAAGATATCGATGATATCATTGTTACCGGACGAAAAGGTAATATATCCACCGCTTGGTTTACAATAGTTCTAATGAGACGTTTTACCAAATCTAAAACAATGGTTTTTCCCCGGGAAATCATTGTTGGTCATAAAACGCTTTCCCAAGTTGCAGAACTCGTGGATCGTATTAGCAAGGGAAATAATGCGTTAGTCATTACTGATAAATTCACGAAAAAGATAGCAGGAAATAAAATCAGTAAAACATTACAAAAAGCGCAATATGCTGTTGAAGAAAAAACCATTTCTGCTGCAACGGTCTCTCAGGTCAATAAGATTATTAATTTCGCTGAGCAAAAAGAAATCGATATTCTGCTTGGTGTTGGTGGTGGAAGTGTCATTGATGTTAGTAAACTAGCTTCATATGAATTATCAAAAGCTTTTATCAGTATTCCTACCTGTGCTTCTCATGATGGTATTGCTTCTCCTCGTGCTTCATTGAAACATCATAAGGGATCAGTATCAAAAACGGCAACATCTCCGCTGGCAGTGCTTGCGGATACGGAAATCATCAACAAGGCACCCTATCGAATGCTTGCTGCTGGTTGTGCTGATGTGATTTCAAATATCTCTGCGGTGCTTGATTGGAAGCTTGCCTTTCGATTGAAAAATGAGGAATTCAGTAGTCATGCAGCAGTCCTTGCAGAAACAGCAGCTCAGTTGATCATTGATCATGCTGAAGAGATTAAACCTGATGTTGAAAAATCCGTTTGGTTTGGAGTTAAAGCTATGATTGTCTCCGGTGTTGCCATGAGTGTTGCAGGGAATACCCGGCCTGCCTCGGGTGCTGAACATATGTTTTCTCATATGCTTGATCATCTGGGTCCACGGATTTTGTTGAAAGGAAAAAAGAATAAAATGCCATTGCATGGTGAACAATGTGGTATTGGGGCTATTATGATGATGTATCTTCATGGCGGAGATTGGAGAATGATTCGAGAAACCTTAAAACAGATTGGTGCTCCTACCACATCAGATGAAATTGGTGTTTCCAAGAAAAAAATCGTGGAAGCATTGGTCCGAGCTACTGAAATCCGACCTGAACGGTATACCATTCTGGGTGAACATGGATTGACTAAGGAAGCAGCGCAAACACTTGCTAAAAAAACAAAGGTGATCTAAACACATGGCTCAGGTGACCTTGATTGGGGAACGTATTGCTGAAAAGGATCTTATTTTTACCTATCATGGTCATTTAGAGGAATGTCGTAATTGTAAATTGAAAAATATTTGTTTTAATTTAAAACCATATCAGCGGTATAGAATTAAAAAGGTGAGAAACAAACGGCATAGTTGTAGTGTTCATGATGGTGATGTGGTTGTTGTAGAAGTGGAAAAACTTCCTTTGCTTGCTGCCATTGAGAAAAAATATTCAAAGGGAAGTAAGATAACCATGAAAAAACGGGATTGTGATGTGAGATCCTGTGAGTTTTTTGGCCTCTGTATGTCCAAAGCGACTCAAGAGAACAAGAAATATAAGATCAAAACGGTTCTTGAACCGATTACTTGTGAAAAAGATTATGATCTGCAGAAAGTGGAACTAAAGGAATAATACGTATTATTTTTATCTAGTTTCATTTATTTTTTAAAACTGCTAGAAAGAGGTAGCTAGCTTGTTGGTCTCATATCTCAAAATAGAACCCAAGTAGTTTTTTATTTGAGTGTTCAACACAGAGAAAAGACAGGTTAACAATACGCAATCAAAAAAGATGAGAGCAGCAAGAATCAAGTTAATATTGAAGAATCAAATTAGCAATTTGCTCTCTTTTTTCTTTTTCCGATGGAAGCGTGATAGATGATTTCCATCCTTTTTCGCCATCAGGAAGATAAAACCCTCGTGCAATAGAAACAAATTCTGTTTCACCGGCATCGGTTACTGCTTTTTTCCGTGAAACTTCAATGAAATTATTCCGTCCAAATTTTACTTCTTCTGATTCAATTGTTTCAAATTCTACCATGATAAATCTCCTCATCAGTAATTTTCATGTATTATTTTTAGATCGTTTTTGTGCCAATCGAGCGGTGTATAAGAGTTATCATTTAAATAGCTAATGACCATGTTTGTTCATGTATCTTATTTTAATCCCGCTTCTTTTCGCAGTAATGCTACTTTATCGGTTTTTTCCCAGGTGAAATCTGGATCAGTTCGGCCAAAATGTCCATAGGCAGCGGTTTTTTTGAAAATCGGTTTTCGAAGATCAAAATGATGAATGATTTTATCTGGGGTGAGCGGGAAGAAATCCCGGATGAGTTGTTTTAGTTTTTCTAAAGAAACGTTATGAGTCCCGAAACAATCGATATTGATAGAGACTGGTTCTGAGACACCTATAGCATAGGCGAGTTGTATTTCACATTTCTCCGCTAGTTTTGCTGCTACAATATTTTTTGCGATATAGCGAGCCGCATAAGCAGCACTTCGATCAACTTTTGTTGGATCCTTTCCAGAGAATGCTCCACCACCATGTCGACCAATGCCGCCGTAGGTATCAACGATGATTTTTCTGCCGGTAAGTCCAGCATCTGCATAGGGTCCTCCTCGCACAAAGGCACCTGTGGGATTAACATGAAGGATGGTTTTTTCATCGATCCATTGTTTACAGACGGGTTTAATGACCTGTTCAATGATATCTTTTTTCACTCGTTCATATGCTGTTGCACCATCATGTTGTGTGGAAACAAGAACGGTATCAGCTCTCAGGGGTTTTCCTTTGGAGTCATATTCAATGGATACTTGTGATTTTCCATCTGGTCGAAGATAAGCAATATCGCCATTTTTTCGGATAGTGGAGAGTTTTTTAGTGAGTTTATGTGAAAGAATAATGGGTAATGGCATGAATTCCTTGGTTTCATTACTGGCATAGCCATACATCATCCCTTGATCGCCGGCTCCTTGTTCTTTATGCAGACCAGATCCTTGTGAGACACCTTGTGAGATATCTGGGCTTTGCTCGGTTATTTGTACCCAGACTGAACAGGTTTCTGATTCGATGCCATAGCTGGAGTTGGTATAGCCAATTTCTTTGATTGCTTCTCTGACCACGCGGGGTATATCGATATATGCTTTGGTGGTCATCTCACCAAACACCATGACACCACCATTTTTGGTTGCTGTTTCTACAGCTACTCTTGAATATTTATCCTGCCGTAATGCTTCATCTAGAATGGAATCAGAGATGATATCACACATTTTATCAGGATGGCCTTCTGTTACTGATTCTGAGCTGAGAAGAAATTTTTCTTTAGCCATAATCATATCTCCATAAACAAATTTTTTATTAATATTTTAAAGTAATTTTACTTGTTGCCAGGATAGAAACAAAAAGATGAATATTAATGTTTGTAATAGTATTGAGGCAACGGAGAAAAAAAACGGAAAACATATTTATTTTTTATCGAGAAAAACGGATTTGAGTAAGCACAAAAACACTTGTTATCACTGCAATAGTTCCAAAAATAATAATTATCCAGGGGATAGATTCTGTTTGTTCATCAGTTTCAGCCATTGATAATGGAGCCTCATATGTTTGAGGAAGGGTAATAGAGTATGTTTTCGTTGTATTGTTTCCATGTTCATTGGTGATGGTAACAGTTACATTATATGTTCCTGGTTCTGTGTATTGATGCGTGGGGGTAGGTGATTCTAGGATTGTTCCATCTCCGAAATCCCACATAATTGATATATTTTCAGATAATGTTATGTTCATGTTAAAACTACACATTGCTTTTCCTGTTTCATTATCGATTTTTATAATGATGCGGTCAGTATCAATTGTATTTTCTTGCTTTAAATCAGTAACCTCTACAATGGTTGGTTCGGACCATGAGCTGTTTAATCCATGTTCATCTTGTGCTCGTACTTGAATTGATAACCTGGTTTCTTTAGAGAAGGAATAGGTAAAATTAATTGTTTCATTTGAATGTACAAATGTAGACCAGTCGCTAGTATTTCCATCATTCCAATTGATTTGGAATCGAATGAGATCATTATCAGCATCCCAGCTTGAAACTTTATAAGTTTGTTTTTCCCCTTTTTTGACTGAGTTAGATCCCTGTGGTGGATTTGGTGTTTCTGGTGGATTATTTGTTTCTTCTACGGGTGGTGCTGGTGGGATGAATCCTCCTCCGCCACCTCCAGATGGAGGGGTATTATCAGTTTCATCAACTGGTTCATCCTCTGTGGTAAAGACATAGAGGTTGGAACTCTGTTGTGAACTATCATTTACGGTGACGGTCCATTCATATCTTGTTTCATAGGATAAATCTGAGATGGGAAGATTTATTGTCTCATTGGCTGAGAGATACCCTGAGATATTTCCTATCATCGGGTTTGTGCTTATCGAATAATGAAAAGAAGATCCATTAGAGTGAGAAAGTGATATATGTAAAGAGGAAAGATCCTTTGAAACTGATACTGATTGGTTTGCTGGAATGGGATTGGACATAGAAGGACCAGACAATGTAGTATTCAACTCAAGAGAAAGATTTTGTACGATAAGGGGTAGATACTGTGTTTCATTGGTTATGCCGACATTGTTTAGTTGGATCAGTGTGTTTTGTTGTTGATCAATTGGTATTATTGGAGTAACGTTGAACATGTATAGACATCCTTCTGCTGAGACATTTCCATTACCGACAATGAGTGAGTAAATATTTGAAATGGATCCATTCTGTTGGTCAATACTTCCATTTGATGAAAACGTGGTATAATTTTCGAAAAAATCACCTAATCTTGGTGAGCTTACGTTGAGCAGGCTTTCATTATATTGAACGTTGAATTCAAATGATTTTACCGCTGCATCATCCGGGTTTAACCTGATAGAAACAGTTATTATTTCACCTTCTTCAAGTATTGAATCAGAGGATTCCACGGTCACTGTTGAAGTAGCTGATGCAATACAACTGGGGATGATGATAACGGCAAAGAACAGGATGATAAAAGAAATGAAGAGTAATTCTTTTTCAGAGTTAGTGGGAATTTGTTTCATCATTTACTACCACCATCCATTCTCATATTGTTGGGATACTAGGGTTAAATCAAGGACATTTATTTTCCCATTGTTATCCACGTCTTCTCGTATCCATCCGCGGGTTCCCTCAGATCCATATACTGCTGAGATAGTGTTGAAATCACCTAGATTGCTCAATCCATCCATGTTTACATCCCAATTTGGTGCAAGTGAGAAGAAATGAATACTTGAAGTATTTTTATTTCCTTGCATATCCTCAGCATAAAGATGAAGACTGTAATTTCCAATCTCAGTGAATGTGGTATTCACAAACCAGGTGTTTGTGGCCGAGATCTGTGAGAGAAGATGGTATTGTGTTGAGTTGTCTGGTAAGGTTACATTGAGTTGAACGAAGGATACTTGATGATTATCTGTTGTTTCACAGGATATGTTTTCCCATCCATAGTTTTGATCTGTGTCAAGGGGAATGGAGGTGTTCATGTTAAAAGCTGAAATTTGGGGTGATTGTTCATCAGTTTCAATAGTTGTTGTGAACTGATACCATTTTTTTGTATTGTTAAATCCATCTGTTGCATTTACCCATATCTGATAAGTAGTTTTATATGATAGGTTATTCACGATAAGTGTTTTTGTGCCATTTGTATCCAGTGTGGATTGATTGTTCCACGTGTTATTAAGAAAGATACTCCAGTTAAATAAATCTTCATCAGTATCATTGATCTGAATTGACCAGGTGAGATTAATTGGGCAGTTAACTGTGTTGTTCTCAATGGATAGATTTGAAAAGCAAACAGGATTGTTTCTTTGGGTGGTATTTGATATTGAGGTATGGTTGATACTGAACACATTATCTGTCCTGTTATAGCTCCATGCTTGGTAATAATAGGTGTTTCCATGGATGAGGTCAGTATCAATTGTAGTATTACTGGTATCATTGAATACAAGGGTTCCTTCACCCCTATTCCAACTAGAGATATTGTTTCGTTCGATTGTTGTGAAGTCAGCGGAAAGGTTTTTTGTCCACTGTAAAAGAATGCTCGTGCGGTTCACAGTTTGTCCTTGAAAATCAGTAGGTGAAGCAACCTCATATTGTGGACGAGTGGTAAATGAGAACCATGCATTTACCGGGTTTGATCCATCGCTGAGGTTTACATACCAAATGATTTCAGTTCCAAATGGAAGTGGAAGGATTACATCTGCAGTAATTGAGGTGTTTGATACGTTGTTTTCAGCAGTATCATTGATATATGTTCCTTGTATGGTATATGAGAGGTTGTCTCCTTCTGGATCTTGTATGGTTAGAGAAACCTGTTCTAAATGAGTATCAATCATGCTTGATTCATTCGCAGGTGAAACACTTGATAGTGTTGGTGCTTGATTGCTGTGTAAGGATTCTGTGGTGAACTGATAGGTTTCATTGGTCCATCCATGACCATC
>CAZVKY010000003.1:31411-58779 GCA_964627915.1 uncultured Thermoplasmatales archaeon | reverse complement strand
AAAAATAGAAAGATACTCAAAGAACTCTCTGACTAATTTTTTTATCTAATATTATGTTCAACCCACACTCGTAATTTTTTAAGAGAATAATAGTGTTTTCTGATCCCAATCATTATCCTTACATTATCTGTAGAATCAGGTATATCTCATTTACCGTTATTTTGTAGGACAAATTTTTTTTGTGGTCAGATAAACTTGTAGAGAAAAATTTATTTATACTATGGTATACCTAAGTATATCATGGTATTATGAATGCGACAACGATTAAGATCCATACTGATACGAAAGCAGAAATCGATCAATTTAGAGAATATAAAAATGAAAGCTATGATGAGGTCTTAAAAAAAATAATCTATATCGTAAAAAAAATAAAAAAGGAACCTGAACTAAGTATAGAGACCCTAAACGCAATCGAAGCTGCAAGGAAAAGAATGAAAAAAGGACAGTTCATCACTGAAAAAGAGGCAAAAAATAGACTGGGGCTTTAATCATCATATACACCGTTGTCTTTGATGATAACGCAATCGAGTTTTTTAGAAAAACTTGAAAAAAAGAATCGAAAAAGGATCTTTAATAAAATACTATCCACCAAAGAAAATCCATTTCATTTCTTTGAAAAGTTAACCAAAAGAGATCTGTATAAACTACGGGTGGGAGAGTATCGAGTCATAGCTGATATTAGTAAAAATGAAATTAAAATAATGGTATGAGTAATCGGCCATAGAAAAAATATCTATGATAGGATCTAAAGGACAAAAGGAAAAAATCCGATTACACGAGACAACAAGATCATATACACCAATAAACTATCGTAAGCACACAAAACCTTTTTAGTTGATCAACCTGCAAAACGTGTCAGCCAAAATAGTGCGATCCACTCATTCAAAACCTCATTTCCAACAGAAGAAAAATAGTTCCATCACCACAGACGTCAGACGCAAAAAATCACCCTTTATTGCGCAACGCTACCTTTTATCTCACCTCGCTAACAAACTGTGCATTCCGATCTTCTTCAAATTCAGTTTGAGTAATATGGTCTATGAAGCTGACTATTTCTATGGATGCATCCTGGATATGTTTCAAACGGATCTGGTCAGGTTCCCTGATAAAGTATCTCTGCATTGGAAACGACTTTTTCACGGAAATATCTACTCAAATCAGCTGGTGTTCTCAAATCAATTTTTCTTCCGTTGAACAAAGTGGATAATTGCTCTTCCATTCGATGCAGATCAAAAAAACCTGGCGTATGATCTTTTTCAAATTCCACAAGGACATCGATATCACTATCAGAACCAAAATCATCTCGAACAAAGGATCCGAACAATGCCAATTTTTTGATATGATGTCGGTGGCAATACTGTTTAATTTGCTTCTGCGGGAGGTGTATATTACGCATCCTCTCTGACTTAGTCATACAATCAATATTCATATTCATTTTTGAATTTAAAAAAATTTCCCGAAAAAACCAGCTCTTACTCACCAACGCTATCTTTTCTCTTACCATGAATTGTTGTTGATACAAAATTAATTCCATATATTGGATTGATATGGCTCTTTCCCACAGCATCTCCACTGATGACCAATTATAGGAGTATACTTTTATGAAATTCGTTTCGTCATATTTCACATTAAAAAAAAGAACTGTTAGCCCTGATGATAGAGTGCTCTGATTTCTGCGTGGTATCGTTTTTTGATGGTTCTTCGTTTTATTTTCATAGTCTGGGTAAGCATACCGTTTTCATGGGTGAATGGTTCGGTGATAAACAAGTATTTCCGGGGTATTTCATAGCGAGGATAACGTTTTTTCAATGATGCAGTTATAGATTTTGATAAAAACTGATTGATTTCTGATCCAGGGTTTGAAAGGGTTTTTTCAAGTTCATCAGGATAAATATCCAGTTGCATTTCCTCTGCCCAGTCATGTATGTTTTCGGTATCAAGAACAACAATGCAGATGTTGTATTCTTTGCCATCACCATAAACCATGGATTGTGCAACATAGGGAAGGGCATTGATGTCTTCTTCCAGGGTTGCAGGAAATACATATTTTCCATTTTGCAGTTTGTATTGTTCTTTGATCCGTCCAGTGATAAACAAATAGCCATCATTATCAAATTTTCCTCGGTCACCGGTACGTAGCCCACCGTCTTCGGTGATTACTTTTTTGGTTTCCTCTAAACGGTTGTAATAACCCATCATCACCTGTGGACCATAAACAATGATTTCTCCATCATCTCGTTTGTTTTCATTGATGCTTTTATCAATTACGACGTTGGTGTGTTCCACGGGTTTACCGACGCTTCCAAAGCGGTAGGCATGTGGTGCGTTCATGGTAATCACTGGTGAGCTTTCTGTAAGCCCGTAGGCATCATAGGTTGGAATACCAATACTGTAAAAAAACAGGGCAACATGGGCATTCATATGGGCACTTGCTGTAAGACTAAGAATGAGTCGGCCACCGAGTTGATCACGGATTTTTTGGAGGACGAGTTTATCAAGCAGTCGATAGCTTAGGCTGGTTTTACCGGTGATGAATCGTTTCTTTGCTGCTTTAACGGCCTGATGAAACAGGAGTTGTTTTATTTTGTTTTCTTGTTTTATTTTATGATGGATTCTTTTATAGATCTGATTAAAAACCCGGGGGACACTTATCAGCACCGTGGGTTTCACTGTTTTAATGTCCGTGCTCATTTTTTTGATGGTATCTAGAAATGCGATACTTCCACCGAATTGAAGACTGTTATGTAATTCTGCTGTAATGGCATAGGAATGTGCCCAGGGTAGATGACTAAAAGAGACCGTGTGTTCATTGAGTTCTTCTTGGTAGAGATGATATCCTGCTTGTGAAGCGAAACAAAGATTCCCATGGGAAAGCATCACTCCTTTGGGTTTGCCCGTGGTCCCTGAGGTGTAGATGATGACGGCGACATCCTTTGGTTCAGGATAGATAGGGGGTACTGTTTTTGTTTTGCTTTTTTCTTCTAATGTCTGCATACTGTTTTTGCTGGTTCCCTCGATGAGAATGATGTGTTCAAGGGTTGGAATTGTTTTTGTTAAATCTTTGATTTGTTCATAGATTTCTTTGGTGCTGACAAAAAGGATTTTACAGGCAGCATCGTTAATAATGTATTCCCAAACAGAGAAAAGTTCTTTTTCATACATGGGAATAAACCAGCCACCTAGACTAAGCGTTGCCATTTCAGCGATGAACCATTCACTCCGATTGTTAGATATAATACCAACCCGGTCACCCTTCTGTAGCCCAAGATCTGCAAGGCCGCTGCGAAGATGCTGTATTCGTTGACCGATTTCTTGATATGTTTCCCATCCATATCTTCCTTCAGCGTTTTTGGTGCCAAAAAAGGGATTGGATGCATATTTTTTTTCTGCGGATTCAAAAAGTGCTACTAGGTTTGGGTAATCATTGTGTTTCCAGAGGTCATTTGTTATTTTCATCATAATCACCAGATGATCATCTTGATTTTTATCAAATGAAAAAAACAGGGGATGTTTTTCCTTGTGTTTATCATTGATATCTATAGGGGTGAAAGCATCTGGTGGTTTAAGAGTATTTCTTTGTAGGAACTGTTGTTGAAACCATATTTTTTCCGGTGTTAAGAAGAAACAAACGATGATTAGTGTGTTTCTGCAATAACTCGGCAGGGTGCTCCATCACTTTTTCGTAATTTTAAAGGAAGAATAAAACAGCGAAATCGATGCTGAGGGATTTGTTCAAGATGAATTAATCCTTCCACGATGCAGATATCATGATTGAAGAAGAGATGATGCACAGGATAAGGATAAGAATCAACCGTGAATGAATCAATGCCTACGATTCGAACTTGTTTTTCTATTAATTCCTCAGCGGTTTCTCTTGTAATAACCGGTGGATTTGAGAAATAATCAGGGGTATGACACTGGGATTGACGACCCGTGTAAAAGAATACGATATCATCTTTTTGAACAGTGCTCAGATCCGCTTTTATTTTTCGTTGATCACAAACATTGATCACCACTGCATTTCCAATGAAATACTCAATTGGATAGGCTGAGAGTGGTTTTCCTTGTGAAAGCATATGATATGGAGCATCGATATGAGTAGCGGTATGAGTGCTGATACTGATCTGTTGTTCATTGTAACCCTCTTTTTTGATGGTTGAAAGCGGTTTGATTTGCACTGGTAGTGTCCCTGGAAAAACAGTGCTTTGTTCATCTATATATTGGGTAAGATCAATCAGCATATAAGAAAAAGGAATACATTTTTGTTTATAAAAGAGATGAGTATTGAAAAAAAAATGGCAGGCAAAACAATAGTTTTCAACCACATAGAAATATTTATATTACCTTGTTTATTTTTATGTTATTAGGAGAAAATTATGATTAATTTATCTGATAAAACAAAAATGTTTGGTTTACTGCTGTGTTTTCTCTTGTTATTACCAGTCTCAGTGGGGATACCCTCAGAGTATGATACATCTGAGACGTTAGTGGTGGCACAGCAGGAGAATGTTGCTTTTTCAAGTATCGCTGCAGCAGTGAAAGCTGCTTCAGATGGTGATACTATTCTTGTTAAAGAGGGGATTTATCAAGAGAATATCGTTATTGACAAAAGAATTCAGCTTATTGGTGAACATGCTGCAACAACGATTATCGATGGTAATGATACTGGTGATTGTTTGTATATTGATGAGGATGGAGTAACAGTACGTAACATCACCCTTCAGAATAGTGGACCAAGTGGAAGGGATTGTGGAATTGAACTACATAGTAATTTTAGTACGATTTCTCAGGTGCTCATAAAGGATTGTACTGTTGGATTGTATCTTCGAGATTCCGATAATAATAATGTGATCAAAAACACCTTTTTTTCAAATAAATATTATGGAGTTCAGTTGCATACCAGTTCTGATAATTACATTGGAAAGAATATCTTTGAGCGTAATCGCTGGGGGGTGTTTGCGTATCGATCAAGTAACAACAATCTCATCTCTCAGAACAAAATCATTAACTCATCATATCAGGGAATTTGGACGACATGGTGCAATGAAAACAGTATTGAAGGAAATGTCATCAAAGATGCTGGTAAAGAAGGGATTTATCTATCTGGGATGTATAATGCAGTTATTCAACATAATCATCTTGAAGGAAATACTGAAGGAATATTTTTATCCCGTTGTAACCAGGTTCAGATACAGCATAATAATTTCATTGATAACAAAAAGGATGCCTCATATATGGGTGGGGACATTGAATGGAGAAGGAATTACTGGAATCGGTTTCGTATCGCTCCAAAGATCATTTTTGATATCACTCCCGCTATCATCCATAGCTTCTCCATTGATTGGCGACCTGCATTTCGACCCTATGATATCCATCCTGATGTCAAATCATTATCCGATAAAAAGAATACCGTTGAATCAAATGTAACACAGATTAGCACACTTCCAGATTCATTTGATTACCGAAATATTGATGGTGTGGATTATACCACTGCAGTGAAAAACCAGGTACCCGCTCCCACCTGTGAAGCGTATGCGCTTTGTGCATCACTTGAAACCATGATGCAGTATAATCAACAAAAAATCTATGAACCAGATCTTTCTGAAACCTTTCTGTATTTTTTTGCAGGTGGAACCTATGAAGCAGGAGGAGTGCTTCTTGATGATGCTGCGGAGTTTCTAGTAACCACTGGTGTTCCTGATGAAGGGATTTTTCCAGATCCACATCGTAATTATGATTATGATTTTGAAAGCCTCACCCTTCCGGGTTGGGAGGATCGTACCGTGAAAATCACGGAATGGGGATGGGTTGATGATGATCCTGATTCTATAAAACAAGGATTAATCGATCATGGACCACTTGTTATCTGTGTGGTTCAACGAGCTGATTTCTTTAGTTATTCACGGGGAGTCTATAAACCATTTCGTTTTCTTCCTATTGTCAATGGTCATGTGATCACTATCGTTGGGTATGATGATCATGATGGTTGTTGGATCGTGAAGAATAGTGCTGGACCAAATTGGGGGGATGATGGATATGTTCGGATTAGCTATGATGCACATACTAAAAAGACACCGATTTTTTATCCGTTTTATGGCGGAACTGGGTTTTTGTATGTCGAGGGCATCTATGGAAATCTTGATCCTGCTACACCCAAAATTCAAATCACGAATCTTGATCGGCAGCATACCTATGTTCATCGATTTCAATTTCCAACTCAGTTCAAAGATCTTGAAAATGTAACCAAGGCCTTACCCCGCATCATTGATTGGGCACCACTAGAGTTTACCGTTGAAGATGCAGATGGAATCCGATTTTATCTTGATGGACATCTGAAATCCATTGATGAAGACCCACCCTTTTCCTTTACGATTAGTACTACTCCTGGTGTGCACACTGTTGAAGCAGTTGCCTTTAATGAGCAGGGTATGAGCAAGGATATAAGAGATTTTTATATGTTTTAACATCTCTTTTCCATAAAAAATGACTCAGAAATAAAGATATCATCATTATTTTCAAAGCGAAATATATTAATAGGACAAAATTTAAATTATATTATAACGTTAACATATTATATAATTAGGGGGTCAACAAGTAAAATGAAAAAAATATCAAGCCTACTTATTATAGGTTTTTTATTATTAAACGCATTAGGAGCAGCTGCATTTACAGCGATACAACCAAGACAAGAACAACGATTTGAAACCGCAAATAAATCAATTCAAATTGAACAGTGTAACACTGTTTCAGGGGAAAACAATGAATATGTTTCTATTCAACTTGAGGGAATTTCAACCTATTTGTCAAGCCCAGGCAGACCACGGTTGCCCAAAGTAGTTCAAACCATTGAGCTTCCATTTGGAGCAAGTCAGATTGATGTTGATGTTTCCGTTGATGGCATTTCAACAAGATCTATTGCTAAACAGGTGAAACCTGCTTCAGCATTGTTACCATTAACCGTGTATGAAACAAAGGGGGTAACCTCAGCTCAATCAATCAAGGATAACGCGATCTATCAAAGCAAGGATGCGTATCCATCAACACAGTTTGATTATCATGTGGGCTGTGGGTTAAATGAAAACCTAGAACATGTTACCTTTGTCACCGTTGATGTGTACCCGGTGCAGTATTATCCAGCACTTCATCAGATTAGCACCGCAGAAAAAGCAGATATCACCGTTTCATATGAAGCACCAGAACAAGTTATTTTCCCGCAAACAGCAGACAATGATCTCGTAGTCATTGCTCCATCAAAGTTTGTTTCCGCGCTTCAACCATTAATCGTTCATAAAAACGATATGGGTCTGACCACGGTTATTAAGACCACTGAGGAAATATATGATGAGTTTGATGGTGTTGATAAACCGGAGCAAATAAAATATTTCATTAAGGATGCGGTGGAAAATGATGGAACCACCTATGTACTTCTTGTTGGTGGATTAAACTCAATGATCAATGCAAAACCTCGTGATGACTGTAATCAAGGGTATAGTGACTGGTATGTTCCCGTTCGTTATACCAATATGTATGATGATCCTGCGTTTCCATTGATGGCTGGATCCATTCATGATCCTGGTGTCATCAGTGATTTGTATTATGCAGATCTTTACAAAGAGGGTGGAGCGTTTTCTAGTTGGGATGGTAATGGTGATGGAGTTTTTGCTGCATTAGGTCGACCTGATGTCGATGATGATCCAACCATTGATTATTATCCTGATGTAGTACTGAGCAGGCTTGCCTGCCGTAGTATTGATGAAGTAAACACCGTGGTTGATAAGATTATCAATTATGAAAGCACACCAGCTGATCCTTCATGGTTTGAGAAAATGATTGTGGTTTCTGGTGATGGATTCTTAGATCAAACAGATCTTAATATTCAATGGGATACTGCTGAAATTGAAAATGGTGAATACACGATTTATGCTCAGAGTTCAAATCCAGATAATGAAATGGGACCAGTGATTAGTATTAATGTAACCAAGGATGATACCCTGGAATCAGTGATTACCTATTCTCATGATGATCATTTAAATCCAGCGATTCAGGATGCCTTTGAAAATGGTTTCCCAACAGTGCCGATTGCTGAAATTGTTTCTGTTTCTGAAGGAGATATACTTGGTAATACAGATATTGCTTTTGATCCACCTCGAAATGATTATTGTAACGAGTTTTATTTCTGGGCCAATGTTTCCTATGTGGATGAGGTTCTTACCATCCGCGGGAAAAGCTATGATCCTAAACCATATGGGAATGTCACCGACATCCATGTTTGGATAAAGGATGATACTGGAAACATTGTTTTTGAAGATTGGCGAAATGATACAGAGATGTATTATGAAGGTGAATGGACCACTGGTGAAAAAGCATTACTTGGTCGTGGAGGTGCGTTGTATTATATGCCTGAGGAATTTGAAAAAGAAATTATTTGGACCTCCAATGGAAACCTTGAAGGTCGAGATGATGTTATTGAAGCCGTAAGCAAGGGTGCCGGGTTCTTGTTTTTCTCCGGTCATGGTAGTCCAAATGTCTGGGCTGATCAAATGCCTGGTATACCCGGGGATAGAGGTCATTCAAGTGTCACTGGAATGCAAGTCACCCAGATCACGTTGTTTAATGTGGGTGGTGCACTCATCGGGCAGCGACCATTCAGTAATTTAAAACCATTGTTTCCCATGGATACCCTGTCAAATGGTGAAAAACTTCCAATCGCCGTAGTTGGTGGTTGTCATAACAGTCAGTTCAATGTTTCCATGCTTCGTGGATTTTTGGAAGGCCTGCATTATGTGCTTCCAATAGATTGGTTTTCAGATATGTCCATGTGGTGTCATGGAGCAGCAGTTCCTGAAACATTTAGCTGGCGGTTGATTCGAAATCCTGATGGTGGTGCTATTGCGAGTATGGGTAACACTGGTCTTGGCTATGGTATGCCTGGAAAAGAATTGACCACGGGTGGTGGTGATTCTTGGATCACTATTGAGTTTTTCAAACAATATGGAAGTGAGGGTCATGAAATCCTAGGGGATGCTTATATGCAAGCGCTTCGTGCCTATGTGGATAACTTTGATATGACGGATCTTTCCGCAGGTCATCCAAAAACAATGACCCAATGGGTACTTCTTGGTGATCCAACACTTAAGATCGGTGGATACGAATAAACCCCTATCATCAACCCCTCTTTTTTTTTCTTTTATTATTTTTTTTTATTCTTTTTTTACAGGTGTCTTTTGCGTTGTTTTTGAAAAAAACACAAAGGTTTGAATAACAGCAGAAGTATTGCTCATGTTGTTGATTTCTTATGCAGCAGATGCAGTGGACGATGAGAACGAAAACATTGCTTTTTCTTTCCCTGCTTTTGTTTGTACAAGGATATTTGTTTTTCAATGTGTTTTCAGCTGCAGCGGGATCTTCATTATTGTTGTTTCTTATCTATAAAAAAATGTGTTTTGAGTCTGACATTGGATCAATTGAAATGAAACAAGCAATCGTTGAAAACCTGCTTTATGTCAATCATCCCTTGCATATTAAAACAAGTATGTATCATAGTGGAGGTCCTCTTCGATTTCAGTTCATTGAATCAGTGCCATCTTCAGCTGAGCTATTAAAGACTTCAGATATGCATACGGGTGTTATCTCTCAGGCACAACCATTTCAGTTTACCAGTCAGCTTTTTTTTCATCATCGTGGACGACATCAATTCCCTTCAATTACTATGAATCTTAGTGATCAACTGAACCTGTTTACCACAAAAAAGGTTGTTTCTGATGATCTAACGGTAGTGGTGCATAGTGATCCAGCTCATATAAAAAAAGCAAAACGAGCTAGTTTTGCTGAACATGACAAGTTGCTTCTTCCAGCATTAAGTGGGTTGGAGCAAACAACTGATTTTAAAGGGATCCGTGAGTTTTATCCGGGTGATCAACTTCGTGATATTGATTGGAAGGCATCATCCCGGTTGCAAACATTGTTCACTCGTCTTTTTGAGAAAAGAGAAACCATTAACACCATTATTTTTGTTGATGTCTCTCGGAGTATGCGCAGACGCATTGGTAAACAAGCAAAAATTGATCATGCCATTGCTATTGTGATGCAGTTAACCCATATTTTGCAGAACATGCATCATCCTGTTGGTTTTGTTGCCTTTGATGAACACAAGATTGTGGTGCATGTGTCACCCACGTTTGATTATCAGCATATTTTTAAGAGTTGTTCACTGCTTCCAACCTCTGTGAGTGTCTCTTCGTATACCCCAAATAAACCAAAGGAAGTTGATTCGCTTATGGCTGAGGAACCTATTGAACATCAGCGATTTCTTTCAACGCTTTCACCGTTTCTCACCGGTATTCAGCGGAATGTGAAAAACCGATTACATACCACGGGTGTTTATCAAGCAGTTGCTCCATTGTTATCCATAGCAAAACCTGCTCATCTTGTTTTTATTTCTGATTTGGAAACACAAACTGATGCCTTGTATTCAACCATGACCTTGGCTCATGCCAAGCATCATGTTCAGTGGTTGCTTACATTGTTTTCCCCACTTTATAATGAGGAAATGAAAAACAAGTTAACCCTTGATCAAGTTGAGAAACTATATAAAGTGGACCATGCCCGGGATCAATTACTGTATAAACTTCGTAAAAAACAAGTGGAAATCGTTAATCTTTCTCCTTCTATGCAGGGCATGCAGGTGATGCAGACCGTTCAACGGAGGCGATAAAGATGAAACCCATTCAGTTAAGACAGCATCTGATTCCAATGTATCTTGCGCTTATGTTATTGGTACTTGCTCCCTTATCCATGATGGTTTTTCTTCAGATTATGCTACCATTGATCGTGATTTCTATAGGGATTCATTTCAATGAAAAAAACATTGGTTTCATTGGTTTACTGTTTTTTTATGTATTTGGTATCACGCAGCTTCAGCTAACATCCATTGATCAAACAATGCAACTATTCTTATATAGTATTTTTATTTTGATACCAAGTTTGTTACTAACCAGTAACGTTTTAACGATTGGTATGGACACATTTCCAAGAGTATCAGTGTTTACTCGGAAGAAACAACTGGGAATTACGGTAATATTATTGATTTGTTTGTTGTTGATCATTTATTTCCTTATTCAGTATCTTGGTCTGGAGATGTTGTTTCAAACCCAGTCGGTGCAAGAACAAGTACTGCTTATTGGTAGTATTTCATTACTTTTGTTTCTTCCATTGCTTCTGAAAAATACTGAGATTGAAAAAAGAGAGGAAACATAACATTAGTTTTTTGGTTGATGAAGGGGGAACTGAACATAAAATGTGCTTCCTTTGTCTAATCCATCGCTTTCTGCCCAGATGTTTCCATGATGAAGCTCCATGATTCGTTTACAGATGGGCATGCCTAGTCCACTGCTATCAAAATCATGACGGGAGCCATCTGCTTTGTAGAATTCATCAAAGATCCTTTGGATTTGATCCGAGGTCATGCCAATACCAGTATCTTTAATGGAGAGGATGATGTTTTCATCATCTTGTTCTGCTTCAATGGTGATTATTCCTTGTTTTTTGCTGTATTTCACGGCATTGTTAAGGACATTATTGAATACTTCATGGATTCGGAGTTTATCAGCTTCGATCAAGATCTCATTGGTCAGATGATTGTTGATCTGAATATGGTTTTGTTCAAATGATAATGAATTAGTCTTAAGAACCTCATCGATTTCTTCTTTCAGGTTAATATCCTCAAGATTAAGAGTGAGCCCAGGGGATTTCAATTGGGCGAGTTGAATGGTTTTGGTCACTAGATTTTTCATATATTGTGCATTTCGTTTCATCACTTGAAGCATTTCTCTGTATTTCTTATCTTGTTCATGTTTTTCAAGAAGAGGAATGAGATGTAACACGGGACCAAGTGGGTTTTTCAGATCATGACCAAGTTGATTGATGAATTCATCTTTTTGTTTGAGGAGTTGTTGGATGGTAGCCGTTCGTTTCTCTACTCTATCTTCTAATGTTTTGTTCATTTGTTGTAATTGTTGAAATGATTCCTGTCGTTCAAATACCACCGATGCTTGATTGACCACGGTTTCAATTAATTCCGCGTTTAATTGATCATCTTTTTTTACTGCAAATGTTATTGATCCATAGAGTTTATGTTCTCGGCGTAATCCTATGGAATACATCGATGTCATTCCTACGAGTTTTTCAATGGTCTTACAAATCGGTCGCGGTACTTGTTCAAAAAAGGCTTGATAGAGTCCACCTTGGATTTTATGTAATTTCCCTGAGAAAAAAACGTGTTCTGCTTCCTTGCTGATTCCCTCAAAAGGTGTTGAAAGATCATAACTGCCCATAATGCGGTTTACCACTCGGAGTGTTTTTTCACTGACCCCAATGATTTTTTTGATTTCAAGACTGTCTTGATGAATAAGACTAACCACGATGATACTATTTCCTGCTATTTGTTTTAACAAGGATCCTAAAAGATCAAACAGATCTTCATTTTTCACCGTTACAAATCGATTAGCCGTATCAGCTAAAAAAGTTAACTCATTTTTCCGTTGTTCTTCTTTAGTAATATCTCGTACTACTCCGACGATACCCTTGGTTTGTTCTTGTGAATCATAGAGGGGGAAAAAACTTTCAGCGGTGTATCCTGTTTTTCCGTTTTTTAACTGATAAGGTATTCCTATCTGATGAACCGTTTCACCGTTCATGGCCTGTTTCATCAATTGATCAACCCCACTTTCTTTCAGATGAGGAAATAATTCCCAGGCTGCTTGTTTGCTTTTAAGAACCTGTTTTCGAGGTGTTTGAGAAATGGTTTCCATGGCTTTGTTCCAGTATGTATACTGAAATTCTTCGTTGAGCACAAGAATGCCATCACTGGTGGTCTCTAGGATTTCATCAAGAAATGTTTGATTTTCGATTAATGCCTGTTTGAGTTTTCGTTCTTTAGTTACATCTTTACAGAACCCAAGGATGTGGGTTTCATCTATTTTAACGGCATCAACATTCCAATAACGAAATGATCCATCTTTATGGATGAAGCCTATTTCTGCTGATGAATATCCTTGTTGAAGTACTCGTTGAAAATGCTGAAACGCTTCGTCTTTATCTTCCTCAGGGATTAAATCACCAACACTCATAGTGGTAAGTTCTTGTTTTGAATAACCAGTAATACCTGCTGCTGCATCATTGACCTCAATATATGCCCCGGTGTTATCAGCAATAAAAATAGCATCAGGAGCATTGTTGATATAGGTTTGATATTTCTGTTCACTTTCTTTGATTTGTTGTTCTCTTTTCTTTTTTTCAGTGATATCTCGAACCGTTGCAAGCAGATGTTGTCTGCCATGCAACCGGAAACTGGTGCCTTGGATCTCCACTGGAAAGGTAGTTCCATCTTTTTTAACATCGACTGATTCTGCGTAAAATTCTTCTTTTTCTTCCACATCTGTAATGAATTGTTGAAAAAGATGATGATAATCCGGGTGAACAATATCAGCTCCTGAAAGACGGAGAAATTCTTCTTTTGAATATCCATAGGTTTCAAAAGCCTGATCATTAGCATCAATAATGTTACCCTGTAGATCAAAGATGAGATACACATCATTTGATGCATTGAAAATAGTGCGATATTGTAATTCACTCTCTGTTAATTCTTTTTCTGCTTTCTTTTTTGTGGTGACATCTTTAGAAACAATCAAAATTTGATTATCGAGTAAATCCGCGGTGCTTTCAAGATAACGCCAGTTACCCTGTTTGTCTTTTATCCGGTATTCAATTGTTTCAGAAATGGTCGTGTTATCTTTTGTAAAAATTTGTTTTCCTTTTTGTTTTATGTATTTTCCGATGATGCCCAGTATTCTTTTTTTATCTTGAGGATGGATAAGATCAAGACTAGGTGATCCAATTAATTCCTCTGGATGATAACCCATGATCCGTTTGGTAGATGGACTAAGATACGTATAGACTGGATTTATTGAAAACGTGGTGAGTGCAATGAGATCACTAGTGTTTTCAGCGATTAACCTGAATCTACTTTCACTTTCTTTTAAATCGGTGATATCTTTAGCGATAACAAGGATACTTTTGATGTGTTTGTTTTTGATAATAGGATAGGTAGAAAAATCCATGGTATGGGTTTTCCCAGATTTTTCATTGAGTGTGGCTATAAAATGCTCGGTTTTTTTTCCCATCAATGAGTTTTTAAAAACCTTGAGATAATTGCCAACATTTTTTTTTGAAAATACACCAGGCATTTTCCAGAAATGTTTACCAAGAATTTCTTTTTCTGTAAAACCTGAAAACTTGATTCCTGCCTTGTTTATCTTTGTTATTTTCCCGGTTTTATCAAGAGAAAGGACAAGATCATTTGTGGTTTGAAAGAGAAGCTGAAGGGCATCTGTTGAATCAGTGTTTCTCTGATCTGAGTTCATCTGTGGTAATTCTTCTTGTCGATCTGTTTTTTTGGTGACCATTGTTCTACTGGAATCATTGCTTTCTTGATGTTGGGGAGAAGTAAGATTCCCCTGTTTTTCTTCTCTTCGCAGTTGTTCAACGATGCTGTAGTCACCCTCCAAATCGTTCACCAGACCCAAAAGAAGACATGAATTTTGTCTATTTAAGCATTAAGTTGAAAACCATGGATAAAGAGAGCAAATGAACAATCCCATAAGCAGTACATAATGCTGTTTTCGTTAAAAAAGCAATCAGGGAACATGAAGCGCAAAAGATTCCACGATATCTGGGATAGCAACGGTAGAAATAATATCATCAATTATTTTTTTTCTGCTGATTCCTTCTAAATCCGCATCAGTAGAAAGAATCAGTCGGTGGCCCAATACCTTTGGTGCCACGGCTCGTACATCATCAGGGATAACATATTCCCTACCATTGATAAGTGCGAAAGCTTTAGATGCATATAGTAAATGTTCACTTGCTCGTGGGCTTGCACCCATGACAAGTTGAGTATGGTTCCGGGTTTCATCAATAATCTCAATAATATAATTTAGAATGCTTTGTTCTGCATACACCTGATGATGCATACCAATTAATTGCTTTACTTCCTCTGCTGCGATGATTTTCTGTGGTTTTTTTCTTGTTTTATTTTTTTTAGTGAGCATTTGTAATTCTTGATCTTTGGGTAGATAATCCATTTCGACACTATACAAAAACCGGTCTAGTTGTGCTTCGGGTAAAGGATAGACTCCCTCGGTTTCAATAGGATTCTTTGTAGCAAGGACCAAAAAAGGATGAGGAAGCGGCATGGTTGTTCCTTCAATGGTAACCTGTCGTTCCTGCATAGCTTCAATGAGTGCAGATTGGGTTTTTGGTGTTGATCGATTGATTTCATCTGCAAGTATAAGTTCACTAAACACGGGTCCTTTGCGTAAGTTAAACTCTTGTGTTTTTTGATTATAATAATAATGTCCAAGGATATCACTGGGAAGGATATCCTGGGTGAATTGTATTCTATTCCATGAAAGCCCTGTTGCCTGAGCAAAGGTTTTTGCTAGTGTGGTTTTGGCAATACCAGGTACACCTATCATAAATAAATGGCCTTTACTGATTAAACAGACCAGTAAATCATCAACCACTTGTTCATAACCTATGACATGTGCACTGATTTCTTTTCGAATATGATCACACAGTTGTTTCACCTGGGAAACATCTATTCTTTCTTGTTTAACTTTCATTGGTTTCCATCCTTTCAATAAGGTTTTTTAGTTTTCGTTTATTCCACTGTGGATGTTTTTGCATCAGTTCATCGAGAAGAGCAGAGGAAGAAATCGTTGTTGATTCAGTCTCCTTTGGTTGTATCCATTTAAGCAGTTTTCGGGTTAATCTCTGTGGAATCGGTGTAAACAGCAGCAGAAATAAAATCACTGCTAATAAAAGTATAGATATTTTCAAAAATGAGGGAATAGTGGTAAAGAATTGATAGCCTAAATGAAATGGAACCATTCTTTGCCGATGGTATTCATCGATAATCACTTGGTCTGCATCATGGAGAAGGTAATCAAGAAGATGAGATCTGAAAAGCTGATTTGAAAGATAGCCATCCATGGAGTTAATGAGTAGTGATGGTCCTGAAAAAAGAACAATGGTTCCATCCCCATATGCTTCAAATGCAAGCACCGCAAATGGGCCATGTTTCTCATGAGCATCTTCTTTTCCATTTTGATTTTCATCCAACCAGCTCATCTCTGTAGATGATGCTAAAATGGTTGCATTTTTGGAAGGGCTTAGAGAGGAAGGGTAATTCAGCAATAAACCAGTAATGTTTTTAAGAAGGGGATGGGACAGATTATGAAAATTAAAAATTGTAACGAAGCTAGCATTTTTTTCAAATGATAGATCTAACATCAGATCATTAGAAAACCGGGAAGTGGTATTTAATCCTGATAAAAGGGTGTTTGCTGTTCCGAAATCATCAGCTAAAAGTAAGGATCCCCCATTTGAAACGAATTCATCAACATAGCGGATTTCTTCTATTGTAAATGGGGTTTGTGGCCCAATAATAAAAAGACTGCTGTTTGTTGGTTGTAATTTATAATTAATAAATGATTGTTGTTTAGGAGAAAAGGTGGTTTGATTATAGGTTATGGTTGGTTGGAAACTGCCAGATTGATATGTGCGAACTCCAAGAGTGCTACATCCATTCCAACCGGTGTTATATATGCTGAAATCCGTATGATTAATTATCACTGGATTTGCTACCGCTAGAATTATAAAAAAACCTGCAAGAGAAAAGAGAAGGACGCTTTGATATAATCGTTTTATTTGATTTGACATCATAATATCCATCTCATTTTTTGTAGTCTGTTATTATGGAAAATATCTGTTCATCAAAAATTTTTATTTCTTTATCATCGGTGGGATATGGTGAATATCGAGCGTGTTCAAAACTAAGGGTGACTTCATCAATGGTGTTTTTAGGTAGTGTAGTGGTGTAGAGTCTTTGTTGAATATCCTTATGGGTAAACGTATCCTTTAATTCCATTCCTTGCTTTGAGAGAAAACGTAACATCATCCGGTAGGTACTGATAATTCTTTGTTTTAACGGGATTGGAATTTGTGAAAGATTATTGCTTGTTTTAGAATCATTCTTAAAAAAACTCTCTTGTTTTAATTGGGAAATATACGGTAATGCTGATACATATTCATCATCATGAAGTATTTTTTTTCTTCTTGTAGTTTTTTTGATTCGATAGACATAAAGTAACACTATAATACTACTGATGATAACAATAAAAAAAATGGGGAGGAATGTATCTTCAAACAGTAGGAATAGTGAAATCAGTTGAGAGAGGATCCCTTGAGAAACTGTAATCGTTAATACTTGAGAGTGAGTATTTCTCCATCGCTTTTCAGTTGAAATATATTTTGTCTGAATATAAAGTTGAGAGCCACTTAGATTTTCTGTTGTATAATCAAAGTTATAACATCCAGTATCATTGGTGATGGTTTTCTGAACGATTTTGTCATTTATCAACAGTGAAATCGTTTGATTTTTAATTCCATTGGTTGTTAAGGATTCTTGCAGTATTCCTGAAATAGATATTCTCTCTGCAATAGCAGTATTTTTTTTATTGGTTTGAATTGAAAGAAATGTTGGTTCATCAATGTAAAATAAAATCTTTTCAGAGCTGCAAGTTTCATAGAGTTCATTTGGTTCATATAGTCCTTGAATCGCATATGCACCATATTGAGTTTGATTTGAGAGATTGATGGAAAAAAAACCTGTTTCATTAGTGGAAAGTAGATAGGTCTGATCAGAAATGAACAACTGTATCGAATCCGTTATTCCTTTTTTATCCAATGTGTTTAACTGTCCTGTGATCTGAATGGTTTCATTTGGTCGAAAATGAGTATTAGAGAGCTTAATTGAAAGGGTTGTTGGAATCAAATGAAGCATAATGGTAACAGGTTCAGAGAGATATGTTTCTGATTCATGGGTTGTTTCAGCATAGAGTTGATGATTTGTTGGTGTAAGAAAGGCAGTGGTATGATAACTTGTGTTATACCCGCCAAAATCATTTGTTGTAACATTGGTAAATGAGGTATTATCAAAATAGATCGTCACCGTTTGATTGCTGACAAGTCCAGTTGATCCAATGAAATATCCTGAGATATTGATTGTTTCTTTTAAATAATAATCTGGGTTATCCGTATAAAGAACTAATTTTGGTTCTTCAACTGAAAAAAAGGTAACAAACTGAGTAAGATATACTTCATATTTATTTAGTAGCATGGAAAAATTTTTGGTTTGATTGCTTAATTGATCGGTTGAAAAAAAAGTATCTATCTGAGGGTACAATGTTTCCATAGAATCAATGTTTTCCCGGAGTCGCCCAATATTTTGATGAGCAGCAGTAACATTAGCAATAACTGCTTCTTCATCATATGCCGACTGCTCAACAAGAACTAGATCAACTAACGAAATAAATATATTTATCAGCTGAGAGTGATAGTTAGCTGCTGAAATAGCGGATGTTCCAATTTTTTTAAGAGGTAATAGTATATCTTTAAGATAGCGATAACTTGCCACATTTTTTTCCAATAAATCAAGGACATCAGTAGAATAACTAATCCTTTTTTTTAGTTGATCACTTGTAAGAAGAGATTGATTACGTTTCCCCGGATTAAAATCTATTTCTACTGTTGAATCAAATAATAAAGTTACATTTGCTTCATATGAATGAGTAATGGTTTCTTCACAGAGTATTCTGGTATCAGCTAGAAATGAGAGAATGGAGAATAAATCCTCTTCTGCATCTGAAAAATTCTCATGAGATGGTATTTCAGCATGAGCGATCCCGCTCAGAAGAATGATGCATAAGAAAAATACAGGAATCTGACCTCGACACCTCATCGAATATTCCTAAATATCACAAATGATTTAAATTCTTTGGGCTATGTTACCTATGTTGAAGAGTGGATAAATCATTATGAGGAAAAGAGGGACACTGAGTCAGCCACATATGAAAGCAAAACTGCTTGGAATAGGTCTTATCATCACTGGTGTTGTCTTTTTAACTCAGCAAACAGAGTTATTTCTCAAGTTTGGTTTTGGCTGTATCCTTATTGGATTGTTCACCATGGTAATGATTACGGAGCGAACGGTTCCTGAAAATATTAGTAATGCTCAGATTCAGGGTCATACAAATGCGGTTCAACAGCTCACCAGACAATTAGATCTTAAGGGAAATGCAGTTTTTCTACCTCAGAATGCTATCCGTTCGGAAGAGCGATTGTTCATACCGTTAAAAATGAAGCAGATCGCTTTACCTGAAATTGATAATGATTTCGTGTTTGCCACTGGATCAGATGGAACTAGTCTTGGTGTTTCATTACCGCCATCTGGTCTTTCATTATTACATGAAGTAGAAAAGGATACCTCCTTTGGCAATACAGAGATAAGTCATCTTGAAGAAAAATTACAAAGTTTTGTTGCTATGAATATCCTAAAATCGGTTTCATTAAAAGAAAAACAAAAAAGATGGCAACTAGATCTTGAAAAACCATTGTATTGTACGAATGATACCTCGTTTTGTAAACAATATCCTTGTCCTACCTGTAGCGCTGTTCTCACTGCGATTACCAAAGCAGTGAACAAAACAATCCAAATAGAGGATGCAGAGCAGAAAGGTAAGAAAACAACGTTTTATTTTTCTGTGATGAGGTGAAAATTAGAGTATGTTATTATCTGAAAAGTTAACGATTGTAATCACTCTTTGGATTCTTTTTGTCATGCTTATCACTGGCAAAGGAAATCTTGAAATCTTTTTCATTCTCATCTTTATCGGAGTGCTTATTATTCGTGAGCTCAGTGATGTGTTTACTTCAGAGGATCTGAAAGGTAGGATGAATTTGTTTATCTATCTTTTTCTAATGATTTTCATAGTCATTGTTGGACGAAAAATTATGAGTATTCTTAGCATCTAAGGAGGTAACAGAGTTGAAATTAGCATTTCCAAAATATCCAGTGGACATCATTATTTCTTTATTGTGGAGTCTGGTCCTTGTTCCAGTGGTTCTTTTTGATATTAATGATGCTGTTCGCATCATTCTTGGTCTTCCTGCAATTCTATTCATCCCAGGTTACGTTCTCATTTTTGCGTTGTTTCCTTCGAAATACACAGGTAAAGGAATAGATCTCATTGAACGTATCGCCCTCAGCTTTGGTCTTTCCATCGCGGTTGTACCATTACTGGGCTTAGGGCTTAACTATACGCCATGGGGTATTCGTTTAGTCCCCATTCTTGCATCATTAATCTGTTTTATCATCTCATTGGGTTTGATTGCTATCTATCGTTGGTATAACACCGCTGATGATGAACGATTTATTGTTTCCATAGATGTTTCCTTGCCAAAAAATGAAAGCAGATTAGATCAAGCACTAACGGTTGTTCTTGCTCTTTGCATTCTTATCGCGGTGGTAGCCCTTATCTATGTTATCATCACCCCTAAGACTGGTGAGCGATTCACTGAGTTTTATCTTCTTGGTCCTCATGGAATCGCAGATGATTATCCACGTAATCTATCAATTGGTGAAAACGCTACGGTTATCGTTGGTGTGGTCAACCATGAATACAGGATGATGAACTACACCATCGAGATTTGGTCCGTGAATCAATCAATGAGTTATAATGAGTCAACCAATGAAAATGAAACAATCTATCATCATATGTGGTTTATCGATTCCACCCAGATATCATTAAATCACACACCTATTGACATCGAGGGTGAATGGCAGCCACAATGGGAGAAAAACTGGTCGTTTGCTCTTACCCATCCCGGTGATAAAAAGCTTTGTTTCCTCTTAGAAGACCACTCTAGTGAAACGTATGATAAAACAATCGATTATGCATCTATTGCTAACGAAAAAATAAATGATGCATATCGGGAAACACATCTCTGGATCAAAGTTTCAAATGAATAACGATTTTTTTTCTTTTTTAAAAAATATCAACAGCTATAAATATCATTTTTCATATATAAACCAGTATTCCTTTGGTGAGGATGGCAAAAGGATTCCATTACAAAAATGGATAGTAAAGAGGAGAGATGTGTGAAAGCAATTATTCTTGCTGCAGGTGAGGGAACACGGCTGCAGCCATTTACCGAAACGATTCCGAAACCAATGTTACCGATTGCAAATAAACCAATGCTATCCTATATTATTGATGCTATTTCAAACATTGGGATTTCAGAAATCGTTATTGTTGTTGGATATAAAAAAGAACGGATCATGGATTATTTTGGGGAGGGAAAAAACAAAAACATTTCCATTTCATATGTAAATCAGGAAAAACAAATTGGTACGGGTCATGCATTATTACAGGCAAAAAAATATTTTTCAAAGGAATTTCTTGTTATCCCTGCAGATAACATCATCGATGAGAGATTGCTTTCCTCTATCGCTGAAACAAAGGCACCTGCGTTATTATGTGTTCGTCATCAACATCCATCCAAATATGGAGTGGTAGAAACCAAGCAGAATCATATAACAAAAATCTATGAAAAACCCACTACGGATAAAGGAAATCTTATTTCAACGGGTATCTATAAGTGTACTGATTCCATCAAAGACAAAGTGGAAGAATCAGTGAAACAGGGAAACACAGAACTGACTGCGTTGATTAATAACATGGCTGAGTTACATGAACCATTCACCCTTGTGAGCGGAAAAGGATTATGGAATGATGTGGTTTATCCTTGGGATCTTCTGCATATAAATGAACGGATCATGCAGACAAATACTGGAGAGAAAGCAGGAACTATTGAACAAGGTGTGAGAATAAAGGGTCCGGTAAGCATTGGAAAAAACAGTATCCTTCGATCGGGGTCTTATATCATTGGACCAGTAGTTATTGGTGATGGTTGTGAAATAGGACCGTTTAGCACGATTTCTCCATCATCAGTGATCGGAGACAATGTCACCCTTGGTCCTTACAGCGAAATCAATAACAGCATCCTTATGAATGATGTCAGTATTCAATCCAGATGTTCTTTGAATCATTCCGTTATTGGTGAAGGATGCAGTCTCGGTTCACATACTATTTTTGAAGCAGGTCAAGCCTTTGTTCAAATCCATGATCAAGGATCATTTCACCAAGTATCAAACACGGGATCCTATATTGGAAATAATACCATTATCGGTTCTTCAGTGCTCATAAAACCTGGTACCATCATCGGTGGAAAAACAACCATCAATGGACAAAAAACGGTAACTGGTCGTATTAAATCCCAGAGCATGGTGGCCTAACCATATGTGTGGCATCATTGGGTATGTCGGTGAAAAACATGCAATGCCTATTCTTCTCAATGGATTAAAAAAACTCAATTACCGTGGGTATGATTCCGCGGGTATTTCCACGCTGGATAACGAGGTTTTTACCTATAAAACAAGTGGAGATATCGATGAATTCGAAAAAACATTACCAGTGCTCCCTGGAACACTTGGTATTGGTCATACTCGTTGGGCGACCCATGGAGGCGTAAGCAAAGAAAACGCTCATCCTCATTTGAGCAATGACAACCGGATTGCAGTGGTTCATAATGGGATTATTGAGAATTTTTCTGAGTTACGACAGAGCCTTGAACAAGAAGGATATCAGTTTGTATCGGATACCGATACTGAAGTTGTTGCTCATCTCATTGATAAATATTATCAGGGTAATCTTGAAGAGGCTACACGAGAAGCAGTGAAACAATTAACGGGATCTTATGCTATCGCGGTGATGTGTCAGGATGAAAAACAAAAAATTGTGGCTGCTCGTAATGGAAGTCCTCTTGTCTTAGGGATTGGTGAACATGAAAACTATGCTGCTTCAGATATCCCTGCGCTTCTTGATTATACTAATAAAATCTTGTTTTTGGATGATTTTGAGTTAGCAACCATTGATCTTGATAGCATCACCATTACTGATTTAGCAGGTAAAACCGTGATGAAAGACCCAGAGATCATTAGTTGGAGTAGTCAGGATATTGAAAAATCTGGATATTCTCATTTTATGCTGAAAGAGATCCATGAACAACCAGAGGTAATCCGTCAGGCGACAAAGAAACGTATTTCTGAAATCGATGGCTGGGTGTATTTTGAGGAATTAGAAGAAGATGAACAGTTTCTCTCCCAGATAAATCATATTGATATCATTGCCTGTGGCACCTCTTTTTATGCAGGATTAACCGGGAAGTATTTCATTGAACGAATCGCTAATATACCAGTTACTATGCATTTGGCAACAGAATATGATCCAATTACCATGGCTGATGAGAAACAGGTTACTATTGCTATTTCCCAATCCGGTGAGACAGCTGATACGATACTGGCGATGAAAAAAGCCAAAGAATATGGTTCAAGAATCATTGGTATCTGCAATAACCCTGGTAGTTCCGCATCCCGTATAGCTGATTGGACTATTTTAGGCAACGCAGGACCAGAAATCGGGGTTGCTGCAACAAAAACCTTTATCTCTCAGCTTATCCTTTTATTACTTCTTGCTATTTACCTTGGGCGAAGAAAGAAAAGATTAGGCGCATCAGCTGCAGTTGAATATTTGAAACAAGTGAAATCATTGTCTCAGAGCATGCAGCAGATCCTTTCAAATACTCATCATATTACTCAGATTGCTAGTCTGCTTCAGAAAGTATCAAGTACCTTTTTTATCGGACGGAAACAAAATTATCCTATTGCTCTAGAGGGAGCGTTGAAACTAAAAGAGATTGCTTATATTCATGCTGAAGGATTTAGCGCAGGGGAATTAAAACATGGACCGTTTGCATTGCTTTGTGAAAACACACCAGTTATTGCTCTTTGTCCCCATGATGAATCTTATGAGAAAATGCTTTCAAATGTAGTAGAGATCAAAGCGCGTAATGCACCCGTCTTTGCCATTGCTGATGAACAGGATACAACGATTGAAAAATATGCTGATGAAATCATTCGAATGCCTTCATCAAACAAAGTATTGTATCCATTTATGACGACTTTAATTTGTCAATTATTAGCATATCATACTGCTAAGCTACGGGATTGCCCAATCGATAAACCACGTAATCTAGCAAAATCAGTTACCGTTGAATAAAAATGTTAATATCTTGAGGTTTATGAAAATATGAAAGCAGTTGTTCTTGCAGCAGGAAAAGGAACACGGCTGCAGCCGCTTACCACGAATCGATCAAAGGTCATGGTTCCCATTGGCAATAAACCATTGTTAGAACAGGTCATATCCATCGCAAAGAAAGCAGGGATCACTGAGTTTATTTTTGTTATCTCTGCATTTAAAAATCAGATTCAGGAGTATTTCAAGGATGGTGCAGCCTGGAATGTATCAATTGAATATGTTGATCAACAAAAACCACTAGGTACTGCTCATGCTATTAAAGTAGTTGAAAAACAGATATCAAATCGTTTTCTTGTTCTCTCAGGAGATACACTTGTAAGTAGTGAGGATATCACATTATTATCCAAAAAAAAGACAACGACCATTGGTATAACTAGTGTTGATAATCCTAGTGAGTACGGTGTTGTTGAAACAAATAAAACAAATCTTATTTCTCTTCATGAAAAAACAGCAAATCCCCCGTCTAAGCTTATAAACACGGGGATGTATCTTTTGGATAATTCTATTTTCGATGCCATTGATCAAACCAAACCATCTAAACGCAAAGAATATGAGATCACTGATTCCTTTAATTGGATGATCAAACAGGATCAGAATATCAAAACACAGGCCATTGACACCTGGGTTGATATGAGTCGACCCTGGGATGTTCTCAAGGCTAACAAATACGTGTTACAACAGATGAAAACATCAAATATTCAGGGCAATATTGATGATCATGTTACCATTAAAAAACCAGTAAATATTGGAGAAAACACCGTGGTGTTAGCTGGTAGCTATATCGAGGGACCGGTTCATATCGGAGAAAACTGTGAAATTGGACCAAATTGTTATATCCGACCTTTTACTAGTATTGGTGATGGTTGTCATATTGGCAATGCAACTGAAATTAAAAACACGGTATTGTTTGAAAATTCTAATTGTCCTCATCAAAACTATGTTGGGGATAGTGTGATCGGATCAGGTTGTAATCTTGGCGCGGGAACTAAAATTGCTAATTTACGATTGGATAAAAAACAAATCAAGGTCACGTTGAGACAAAAAAAGCTTCAGACCAAATGCCAGAAACTGGGTTGTATCATGGGTGATGAAGTGCAAACGGGGATTAATGCACAAATCAACCCTGGAACCATTATTGGATCTTATTCATTTATTGGACCGGGCAGTCTTGCTTCAGGGACAATCCTTGAAAAAAGCCATATCATGTAAATAGTATAATCCCTTAAAAAAATGAAAAATGATAATGGTTTAAAGAAAATAAAGATGTTTTTTGGAAGAATTTTTTAAGCCGTTGATGGATTAAATATACTAGCAATGATTGATGCTAGCATATAGAGTAATCCATCTTCGTTGCCTCCTATGTTAAAATCAAAGTCAAAAAAATAGAGTATTCCTATAATAAGCCCGATTGGGATGGCAAAAGTAATCAGAAAACCAATAGCAAAATTTAGAATCAGGGAGGTTCCTCCAATAAGTGTTCCTGTGGCTAATGAAAACATAATAGCCATTACTGCAAAGAGAGGGGCAGCAACAATTGAGAATGCTTTGATACCTAGTTTACTAGCAAACCCCAGAAAGATAAAGAACAATCCACCGATTAACAAGGCTAATTGTACACCACCAATGAAGAGAAGAATCATACTGATAATTGCTCGGATGATCCTGATGAATGATTGAATGATCATGGTTGCTCCTTGCCCTAATATCTTAAGGATCAGTGATGGAAGACTAGAAAAAAGACCTAAAATAGTCATGATAATATCAAGAAATCCCTCTCCGGTGATAGCATCCACATTTACAATGTTTGATAGAAGTTTAGTTAACAGATTTTTTAACAGATTAAACAGAATACTTTGCTGCTGAGGCGTAGTATCATCAATGATTTCCTCAGTAAGGGTTTGTTGAAGGAAGGCCATGGTTTCTGTTGTAGTCTGTTTGAGATCATCTTTGGTAATCGTTGATTCCTCTAGATCCGTTGCTTGTTGAGAGAGCATTTCAGTTAGATCATTTTCAGTTGTTTCATCAGAGGAAATGGTTTCTTTAAGCACAGTCATCAGCAGATAAACAATTTTCAACTGTTGTTGTTCTGTAACTGGTTCTTTGTTTTGAATGCTTTGTAAGAGTTCATAAAGATCCTTTTGTTGATTAATAGCATCAACTTGATCATTGACAGCAGCTCCCTGTGTTTGTGGCACAAGAGTAGCTGATGAGACAAAAAGAAAAGCTATGGTTATCGCTCCTAAGAGAAGCATTTTATGTTTGAAAGAGGAACCATGGGATGTTTGCATATTTTTTTCCACCATAACTTATTTAATTATATTTCAAGTATATAAAATGTTTGATACAATTGTTCACATATTTTTTTGATAACTTAAAAAAGAAGGAGGAACATGTTGAATACTAGGCTAACATGTTTCTATATAACATATTGTTTTTCATATGTCCAGTAAAACAGATGATTCATCTTTAGTTTATAGTGTTCATGCCATCAGTAATTATCAACGAAAACAAATCTATCAATCAAGACATGAACCTGAAAAATATTCAGTGATACATAACATAAACAAAGAATCAACAAATCAATGGTTTTTTGTCATAAATGACTTTTTTTCGCAAAAATATTTAAAAAAAAGGAAACTATAAATAGGAATTGATGCGTTATGATTCATGGTGAGGGAAGGATGTGTAATATCCTTCTTATGTGTAGGATGGTGCTTCAGAGTGAGTAGAAAAATAGGATTAAAGATAAAAGGAATAGTTTTTGTAATAATAACAATTTTTTTGATTTTTACGATTCTTATCCCCCCAGCAACAGCAGTTTTTGTTTCCCCTGGATCTATCAGTGATTCATCTGTTACTCAAGGTTCATCAGTTACCTTCAGTGATATAAATCTAACTATTAAAGGAGAAGAAAAAATACCAATTACAGAACTAAATTTTTCAATTCATAATAATCAAAATGATAATGTTGTCGCCTATGTTACCTTCTCTGTTGATGGAACTGAAACAAGTGAAGATCCTTCAGGAAAATTCACGGTTGAAAACACAACCATAGTTCAAAGTGGTTGGTATGGTTATGGATATGGATATGGATATGATAATCCAGATGGACCGGGTTATTATTTTGGATATGGTTACGGATATGGATATGGTGAAAGTGGTTATTCTGACATCACCTTTCTCTATGACATTGTTTACACTACTCATACCACGGGAACATTTTATTGGAAATTTTCTGTGAACTCAACTTCA
>CAZVKY010000003.1:22345-31311 GCA_964627915.1 uncultured Thermoplasmatales archaeon | reverse complement strand
GGTGATGGAACTAACAGTTACGGCATTTACCCATCACATAGCTACAGCGTTTTTGGAACCTACACCATTACGCTCACCGTTACCGATGATGATGGAAACACAGATTCAGATACATCAATTGCAACCATAACCAATGAAACGATTGATGTTTCAGATGAAACTAAACAACTATTAGAACAATCATTAAATATTACGTTGAATGAATCATTCTCTGCAGTAGATACTGATAATGATGGTATTTTGGATACCTTTATTGATCCGAATGGCATCTTAGATTCGGTTCGATTTTTTGATATTAATCAAAGTCAATCAATCTTGATCTCGGTTCATGGAAATCTAGATAACCTCTTTATCTGGGATACTACAAGTAACTCAATTATTAGTCCTGTTACTCATAATATTGGAACAATAGACTCTATTGAAACCAATGAAACAAATAATACTATAACGGTCACCATGAGTGTGGATAAAGCAGACTGGACATACTTTGAAATCGATGATGAATATCCAGATTTATCAACAATAATTATTAAAACAAATGATGGCAGACAAATTCCAACAGATCATTTCTGGCGTGAGAACGATACTATTTATGTGCTGGATGATCCTGATGTAATCTATCATATTATCTACAATCGACCACTGATGGAAGTATCAGTCAATCTGACAACCGATACCATACAAACAGGTGAAAACCTAGAAGCAATAATCCAATTAAGTAATATTGGGACTACTGAGCAAATCAATAGTACGGTCTCTTTCACGGTGTATAAAAACAGTCAGCTTATATGGAAAACCACTGAAAGTAAACTCCTCCAAACACAACTAACCTTTAATAAAACGATACCTGTAAATAATCTATCTTCAGGAACGTATACGTTTAACGTAAGTGTTGATTACGGCGTTAACCAGGTGGCTGAAGCAAGCACGACATTCACGGTTTCAACTGAGGAAATACCCTGGATTTGGATTACCATTATTCTAGCAGTATTCATCCTCATTGGACTTATCTTTTATTTGTTCAAAACAGGGTATATCACATTAGAACGCTAAATTGTTGTATTACCGATATCCTTCCCCATCCTCCCCTTCTCCTTTCTTTCCATATTTTTATTCTTATCAGAAGCTAAATCAAAAAAAATGATAAACAAATATAAAAGATATGGCCAGTAAATAATTCGATTTTCAATCAGTGGCATAATCAATGTTAGAACAAAATGAGGTTGAAAAAAATCATTAACGAAACATCAACATCAGACCACATTTGAACTAATTCAGAAAAAAGTAAACTATATATAGGCTAATCTCAATCTTTTACAAGATGTGTGCCCATAAACACCCTAATTAGGGTTTTTGATGGAAGCATGAGTGTGAGGAAGTTTAGTGGATGCAACAATTACATAAAAACTATGGAAAAAAGATAGGAAGTATAATAGTTACTTTCATTTTAATCAGCCTTATTATATTTGTTCTTTTACCCCCTGCAACAAGTGTTTATCTCTCACCAGGAACTCTTTCTGATGATGAAATCACACTTGGAAATACAATTACGTTTGAAAATGTCAGCCTTACTATACGTGGAATTGAAAAAATACCAATTACTCGATTGAATTTTTCAATTTTTAATAATGAAACAGATATTCTAGCAGGAGCTGTTGTTTTTTCTGTTGATGGGACTGAAATTGATGAGCATCCAGATGGATCATTTGTTATTACTCCAAAAACAGCTATTCAAAGTGATTGGTATGGCTACGGATACGGCTATGGATACGATCAACCAGACGGACCAGGCTTCTACTTTGGCTATGGGTATGGCTATGGATATGGCAATCAAAGTCTATCTGCAATAACCATCCGTTATGATATTACATTTACAACTCAGGAAACCGGGGAATTCTATGCAAATTTTTCTGCAGATTCTTCATCGACCGTAGATACTCATAAATTCAGGTCAAGTCAAACCCCTGTATTCACTGTTTATGGAGAATTTTTTAATTCATCATTAGCTTATGGATGGAATCTTATCAATATTCCAGTCTCAACAAGCATGAACGCTAGTCACCTTGCAGATAATATCAGCAATTGTGAGATGATCAGCTGGTTTGATGCACAAAATCAGACATATAAAACCTATGTTAATGGTTCACCAGCATATGATTTCAGTATACAAGATGGATATGGTCTCTTTGTATACATTAATCTAACAGGTGGCACATACGTAAATGTTACTGGTGCAACAATCAATGATGCGGACATTAACATAACTTTGTATAATGTTTCAGGTGGTTGGAATATGATCGGCTGGTATAACAGCTCTTCAACTAATTCTAGCAGACTTGCTGAAAACATTTCAGATTGCACTAAGGTTAGTTATTATAATACTTCAACAGGTAATTTCACAAATTACTTTGTGGACATGTCCGTAATATCTGCATTTGAAATAACCAGAGGTTTAGGCATTTTTGTTCAAGTAAGTAACCAAACATATTGGCATGGCGAAGGATAATCAGTATGTTTCTTTTTTTTATTTCTTCTTAAATTTTTTAATTTTAATAAAATTTAATTTTTAATATTGATAAAGACCACTAAAGATAAATCTTTTTTTAGCATGCATTAACGGAGATACATGTACAAGAAATTATAAATATAAAGTCAAATAATATTAGATATCAGTTATTAAAATCTAAATAGTAAAAGGAGTGGAATCCTTTCATGAGAAAAAATGATGTATCTCAATCAAAAACGGTGCCGTTATCATCGGCAAAGGTCTTTTCGATTCTAATTATACTATCACTTGTTTTTTCGTTTTTAATCCCCTCGGTAATATCTGATCCTGCAATCATGACCCCTCAACCTATCTATGGAGCCGCAGAGTATAGTACAGGAGGTCCTGCAGATGGTGCCTATGTTGAAGTAACGAGTTCATTAGGAACTGTTACAACCTATGTGGGTCCTGCAGGTGGTTGGAACTCTGGTTATTGGCAAGTTGATGTTGGTGATCCCGGTCCAAACTGGCCAGATGGAACAAGTTTTACCGTGATTATTTCAAATAACACAGGTTGGGAATCAAATCCGGTCACCGATACCGTTGATCCCAGTGGAAATAACATGGGAACAATCGTTCTTCTTCCACCCCCAGTCAATGCTACTGCTTCTGCAACTCCAACTACCGTAGAAGTTGGAGATCCGGTTAGTTTCTCTGCTTCAGCCACTGGAGGAATAACCCCTTATACATATCATTGGGATTTTGGTGATGGAAATACGTCAACAGATCAAAACCCAACTCATTCATATCAGCAGAATCAAACCTTTACTGCGACCCTCACGGTCACCGATTCAAATAGTAACTCTTCATCTGATACTGTTGACATTACCGTTTTTGTCAGTGATATCTCTGTCAATGCAAGTGCTGATTCCACATTGGTTGAAAAAAACACCGCAGTTTCCTTTTCTGGTTCAGCAACTGGTGGATCAACACCATACAGCTGGAATTGGGATTTTGGTGATGGCTATACATCAACTGAACAAAACCCATCTCATAGTTATTCTTCAACCGGGGATTTCTCTGTCATTCTCACCGTTACCGATGATTATGGAAGCACTGCTAATGACACCCTTGATATCACAGTATATAATGAATTCATCATCGAAACAAATGGTCCATATGAAGCAACAATCCTTGAAAACATTTCATTTAATGCAACAGTCAGTGGTGGAACCTCCCCATATTCTTATGAATGGGATTTTGGAAATGGTGAAACTAGAGAGGTAAAGGATGTATCCTATAATTATTCTAATCCTGGTGTATACACGGTTATTTTTACTGTTGAAGACAACGAAGGAATCACTGAATCAGTGGAAACAAATGCAACGATTTACACCGATCATATTAATATCACTCTTGATGTGCCAGATAATGCCACTGAAACTGAACCCGTTCAATTTTCTGCCACGGCATCAAATGGTGTAGAACCCTATAACTGGTCATGGGATTTCGGTGATGGCAATACGTCTACTGAACAAAATCCCACACATACCTTTGCAACCTATGACAATTATACAATAACACTCAATGTTACTGATGCACTTGGGATTTCTAATGAGGTTTCAACCACAATAGAGATCCTTAAAAAAGCAACTCTTGATATTGATGCAGGCGGTCCTTATGAGGGTGCAATAGATTACCCTGTGAGTTTTTCTGGTTCTGTTGAGGATGGTACCCCTCCATATAGTTGGTATTGGAAATTTGGTGATGGAGCAACAAGCACCGATCAATATCCGGTTCATACCTATTCTAATCCTGGTCAATACACCGTTTCATTAACCGTTACCGATAACGAGGATCGTTTAGGAAAAGTGAACACAACTGTTACGATCAGTCAAAATTATGCACCTGCTAAACCAACGGTAAGTGGAACGTTTAAGGGCGATGAAGACCGACGGTATACCTATACCATAGCAACCAATGATCCTGATGGAGATACGGTGTATTTCTATGTTGATTGGGGTGATGGTGAAAACAGTGGTTGGATTGGCCCGTATAACTCTGGTGAACAAGTCCGTGTTAATCATATTTGGGATGATGATGGAAGTTACCTATTAAAGGTGAAAGCAAAAGATCCGTATGATGCCGAAAGTGATTGGACGATTAATGAGGTAAGAATGCCGTATAATGTTGATAATCCATTTATCAATCTTTTAGAACAACTGTCAATGAGATTTCCATTTTTAGAACCGTTCTTTACCATTATCATCAATATACTTATCCGTTAAAACCATTATTTTTCTTCAGTTTTCTTTTCATTATGTTGCTTCATTTTTCTAAGCAATAATGAACTAATATATTGGCATTCGATTTTTCAAAACATATATATAACCTGTAATCCTTTTAAGACAAGCGGATACTTCAATCAAGTATCTTGGTGAAGGAAAAGGATAACCTGTTCGTTATCAATATATGTGAGGATGAATAATGATATTTTCAAAGAGCCGAGGGAAGAAAATAAGAAATGTTTTTTTTGTAACATCGCTTCTTTTGTTTACAATATTTATGGTTTTTATGATGCCTGTGAGTGCTGCTCCTAAACCAATCTATGGCTATGCTGAAAAGAGTAATGGCAATAGTGCCGATGGAGCAACAGTCACTGTGACCAGTTCAATTGGATCGATTAGTACAACCGTTGGTCCCGATGGTGGCTGGAGTTCTGGATATTGGCAGGTAGATGTTGGAGATCCGGGTCCAAACTGGCCAGATGGAACTCCGTTTACGGTAACAATAACCGATGGTGACTGGACGGGTTCGGGATCTGGAACCGTCAGTGGAAACTACACAGAAGTTGAAAACATCACCCTTACCTATCAAGGTGGCGGTGGTGGAGGACCATCAGGTCCATCCAATGATCCACCAACTGCAGATGCAGGTGGACCATATAGTGATTATGCAAACAACAGTATCATCTTTGATGGATCAGCATCTAATGATACTGATGGATCTATTACCAATTACACCTGGAGTTTTGGTGATGATTCCAATGGATATGGTGTAACACCGACCCATACCTATACAAATCAGGGTAATTACACGGTAACATTAACCGTTAAGGATAATGAAGGTGCAACAGATACAGATACAACCTCTGCAACGATTTCAGAAGAACCAGCTGGTGACAATCCGGTTGCAGTGTTCACAGCTCCAGCCCAGGCGGTAACAAATGAAACCATTAGTTTTTATGGGAGTGGAAGCTATGATCCGGATGGAACGATTACTAATTACACCTGGACTTTTGATGATGGAACTATCTCTTATGGTGAAAATCCTACCCATGCCTATGTATTACCTGATACCTATGTGATAACGCTTACCGTGACTGATGATGATGGAAAAACAGATACCGCTCTGAAAACCATATCAATTTATCCCGGGGAATCAATAGATATAGATAATGGATACCTTGTTGATGAAGATGAGGATGGAGAACCTGATGCATTTTTTAATGCAACAACAGGTAAAATAACTAGTATACAGAAACAAGCTGATGGAACATTTTTAATTGATTCCAATGATGATGGGATTTGGGATTATGTGTATAATCCAAGTAATGGACAAGTATCTGTTTATGAACAACCTAAAGAGGATGAAGGTTTTCCCTGGTGGCTTGTCGCAATCATCATTATCCTCATCATCCTGGCAATTATTGGGATTTTGTTTTACACTGGTATCATCTACATTGAAAAATAAAAAAAATGGGGAATAATATTATTCAATTATTCTTCCATTTAATTCTTTTATTGTTGCAGTTATTTTCTGCTGTAGTTTTTGATTACATTCAAGAGTAACAGAGACCTTCTCCCGGTACGTAATATTTATAACATGTGTTTTTTCATATAACCAGGATACAAAGGATTGTATGTTTTCATTGTTTGGTAATTGAAATCGAATGTTTACCCGTTGAGGAAGCACAGAATGAAGGGTTTCTGAAAAGAGATCGATATATTTTTTTTCTTTTACTGATAACGGAACAATTGATTGATCACTTAAGCGAGGGGTATGACGTGTGATTTCTTTTCTCTGTTCAAGTTCCTCAGTTGAAATAATATCGATTTTGTTTAACACCACAAGAAGAGGAGCATGTACACTAAGATCAGCAAGTTCTTGCAGTGATGTTTCAAGTTTGTTTTGAAACATTGCTACCTCATCACTAGCATCAAGAACAAGAACCACGACATCTGCTTGTTTGAGTTCTTCAAGTGTTGAATGAAACGCATCAATAATCCAAGCAGGGAGTCGTTGAATGAATCCTACAGTATCAGTGAGAAGAACTGGTATTGATGAAGTTTCAATCCGACGAGTGGTGGTAGATAAGGTAGAAAACAACCGGTTTTCAACGGTGACCTTTTCCTGAGAGAGGAGATTCAATAGACTACTTTTTCCAGCGTTAGTATATCCTGCAAGTGATACCAGATAATATCCACTGATTTGACGATGCTGCCGTTGAATCTCTCGGTCTTTTTGGATACTAGCAAGTTCCTCTTTGATGTGTTTCATCTGTTTTTTTATCATTTCATAGTAATCATCAACTTGGTATTCACCACCAGCCATAAGACCCGGGTGTTCACCGCTTCGTGCACGGTGGATGAGTTCTCGTACATATGGTTTTTCATAGGATAATTCAGCCAGGCGAACTTGTAAACGTGCTTCTTTTCGTTCAGCTCGATCCTTGAAAATATTGAGGATCAATTGAATGCGATCATAGACGGTTACTTCAAACATTTTTTCTAGGTAGAACCATTGAGATGGTTTCAGTTCACCATCTATTAAAATGACATCCACCTCAGTATCTAGTTCTTCAAGATATGTTTGGATTTCTTTGATTTTTCCTGAACCTATGTAGCTAGTGACATCTGGTGTGTTTCGATGTTGAATAAATGATTCAATAACCGTATACTGAAGTGATTCAGCCAGTTGAATGATCTCTGTTATATCCTCATCAAGTGAGATAACAAGAGCTTTTTTTGCTTCATATGTTTGCATGATATCTTGTATCGCATGAGTAGTGGTTGCATTATTGTTAAAGATTACTTCAAAAAAAATCATTGTTTTGATGATTTTCAATATAACTAGGAGTCACAACCTTTTAATGACAGCATGCTATTTGCAGGGGGAATACGTGATCGATTATGGAAGATGATCTAAGTAAACTTGGTGTGATTCCCTCCGATAGAAAAAAACTGGAAAATATGGGTATTACGACGCTTGAACAAATTGCGGTGATGTCAGTGCAAACATTGGGAATGGGGCCAAGTAAGGGAAAACAGTTAATCCAAAGAGCACGAAACATTATCGCAAATGAAAACATCATTGATATCACGATTAAAGATGAGGATACTATTGAAATTGATGTTAGAAGCACAGAAAGAGCGGTAAAAAAATCTGTGCTTAACACACTTGGTATTTATGCAGTGGGTTGGGGAAGTGCTTCATTAGAAACTAAGGATAATTCTCTTGTTTTGAAACGATCTGGAACCAAGTTTAATAGAATCATTAAAAAAGCAGAGGATTTACTTGAAGTTATTGAGACAAAACAGCTTGATGAACAAGAGAAACGAGGGATTTTTTTACCTGAGGATGAATTAAAAGTTTTTGCTAAAAAAAGAGGTTTTTCTGGGTTTTGGAAAAATGTGTTTCAGGAGATCCATGGGAATGACATTATGAAAAAAGTGATTACCACAAGTATGTTTTCCACGTTTGAAGAACCCGTGCATTCCTTAATCATTGGTGAACCAGGGAGCAGTAAGACCATGGCAAAGGAAATCATTGGGGAACAATTCAAGGATATAACTAATATCGGCGCTAATACCACGCGATCTGGTTTGGTTTGTAATCTTGGCACAGGTGATCTGGGTGCCCTGCCTCATGCGCATCATCAACTGGTTCTTGTTGATGAATTCGATAAAATCCCTCAGGATGATATTGAGTATACCTACGAATTATTATCAAATGGGAAATGTAGTGTGCATTCAGCGAAATTTCATCAGAACATTGAAAGTGCTTTCATCATGATTGCTTTTGCTAACCCAAAAACCAAGGTATTTGGAGCAAATGCCGTGAAAGATATTGGTTTATCACCGTTATTAGTCAGCCGTTGTGCATTGATTGTTCGAGTGAAAAACATTGATCGAGAGGAACGGATTAATTTGTTTCAGAAAAAATTCTATGGCAGTGAGGAAATGAAAACCAAACATGATTATTATGATCAATGGATGCGGCTTGCAAGAACCTATGATCCAGAAATAAAAGCATCAGCTTCCTCTGTGGATTCCTATCTTGCGGAGATGAATGAAATCGTGGAGAAGTATTATTCAACCAATCTTCGACGGGATCTTCGTATGGCTGATTATATCCGACGTATTCCACTTGCTATTGCTCGTGCATCGTTTTCACCGATAACTAATGATACTCTTAAGGA
>CAZVKY010000003.1:12025-22245 GCA_964627915.1 uncultured Thermoplasmatales archaeon | reverse complement strand
CACTTGCTATTGCTCGTGCATCGTTTTCACCGATAACTAATGATACTCTTAAGGATGCAACAAGTATTATTTCAGATTCCATTGCTACCTGGCATAATTAGATAACTTCAAAAATCATGATCAGATTGCTGCTGAGATCAATAGTTTTTCTCCACCTAAAAAACCGAAGAGAAAAGGGATATTTGATTGGAAATAATAAAACGAATATCGATAGACGAACATTTGATTTTTTTGATAAAATATATGGTGTAATCATAAAAAATGGGAAAATAGTTATAAAGGAGTAATTGTTTTCTATAATTTAGATAAAACAGACCAGTCTTGTTTTTTTTATAAAATTATACTACAAAAAAATGGAGAAGCCTAATGAAACTTGAACCGTTACCAGAGAAAAAACTAGAATTAACGAAACATGCATCAAAGAAATCAAAGACCCAGGAAGATAACACCTTTAAAACGGGTTATAAAACAGGAGTGAACAATTCCTTTGAAGCATTTTCACAACTGATTCAGATGTATAAAAGATATAAAGATGATGTTAAATTGTTAATGAATGAACAGAAACCATTATGGAAATCATGGGTTTCCTTCTATGAAGATCAAAACAATATTGCTCAATCTGAATATCTGAGTATTTACAATAAATGGTTGTTTGATTACATTTTCCAAGAAGCAAGAGAAGAAAATGCACAAAGCATTCTTCAACTCTAAACATAAATTCATTTATTTATTTTTTTGCTCTTTTGCAGCAACTTCAGAGACCTGCTTGATATACTGACGAACTCCTCGTTTTACTTCAGCAATCTTTTTAGGAGGGATTTGATAGGATTGTTGAGTGGCCTCAAGTGCGATGATTAACCCATGAACAAAAGCGCCAGGATCATATTCGTTTTCTTTTTGAAGAGCAAAGATATCATCAGCGATATTCATTGCATCCTGAAACGTGTATGGTGTGTTTTGTTTTTGTTCCTCGGTTTGATTTTTTTGTTCCATGAATACTGAGCAATAGTATTGTTGTTAATAAACATTATCAAAACAGAAAAAAAATGATTGATGCTTCAGATTATTTTTGTCCTGGTTTCATTTTTTTCTTTTGTTTTCGAAACCATGAAAGGGTATAATAAAACCGTTGAACAGCAGTGATATTTCCAATAACCGCAAGAAGAATCAGCATCCATTCAAGTAAGCTAAATTGCCAGATGAAAAAGATTTGTTGTTGCACCAGAAGAAACTGAATCACTGGTGTAATCATCAGGATGACTAATCGATCAGCTCGACCAAGAAGACCACTATACACTCGTTGATACCCAACTGCTTGTGCTTGGGTTCCCATGTAACTTGTAAGCAGCATACCAATGATTGCAAAAAAACCAAGTCGAATATCACACCAGGGGCTTAATGCAAGACCTGCAACGATAAAGACATCAGCGAATCGATCAAGAGCATGGTCCAGAAAATCACCTTGTTTGGATGCAGTATTTGTTAGTTTTGCTATTTTCCCATCGATAGCATCAAGTAAACCATTGATGAAGACAAAAAGACTAGCTACAAGAAGAAATGAAAAGCTTTGTATGTCATTTGGATTTGAAAGATAGAAAAACAAACCAGCAAGAAACGCAGCTAGCAGAGCCAGCCAGCTGAACAGGTTTGCTGAGATAAACTGAAGATGTTGAGCCAGCCATGAAAGAAGAGGATCCACCATGTTTCTTCTGCGATCAAGAACCATTGTTTTCCTCCATCCAAGCGGTATCTAAAAGAAGATCTGACCAATCAAAGTGTCCTGGTTTCATCTGCTGATCGGTTGTAAAATCATTTTTTATAAGCTGAGTAATCATTGACCCAAGCTGTTCTGATGGTTGATTACTGGTATCAATTTCATAGACATCTTCTGCAGCATATTTTTCCATGGTTTCACATAGGATGATATCAAGGAGTTCGGACTGTAGGTTTTCTTTGATTTTTTGTTGTTTCCATCCTTTTTGTTTCAGTCTTTTCAATAATATTTTTGGATGACAACGTAAAATGATTACTTTTTCAATGGGAACAAGTAAATGTGACAGATGACCTTCAATGACTATGAGATTATCATGCTGATCAACCGATGCAAGTGCTTTGTTTACCTTATCGATATCAATAACAAGAGTGTCTTTTTCTGCATCGTATCCCTGGTCACAGTGATGTTTGAGAGCAAAATCATGAAAATCAATAACAGTGATATCATGCTTTCGCATTTGTTGGGCAAGTGTTGTTTTACCTGTGCCGGGGGTACCGGTAAGTGCAATAAACATAAGACAGGTTTAAACTAATGTTTTGTATTCATATCCATCGAATCCTTCTTTGTAACAGTAATGCAGCGTCTGAAAATTGCTTCTAAATGTTTTCACATCTTCTTTTACCGTTGATGGATCTTCCTTGTCAATAAGAACCCGTTTGTAGAATTCCGCGATATCTTGCATTTCTGATGTTTTCATACCAATACGAGTAAGTTCTGGTGTTCCTAAGCGAAGGCCTGAGGGATTCAATGGATCAGTATCACCTGGAATAGTGTTCATATTAGTGACAATACCTGCTTTTTCTAAGGTTTTTGCTGCCTGTTTTCCTTTGCCTTGACCAACACTGACTAGGATTTGATGGGATTGTGTAAATCCTAAGGATTCTCCAAAGACTTTGAATCCTTGTTCATGTAATGCTTGAGCGAAATGCTGCGCGTTTTTTATGGTTTGTTTAGCATAATCTTTCCCAAATTCAAGATGCTCGGCATAAGCGATTGCTTTGGCAGCGACATGATGAAGATGATAGGATGAGGTCACCCCGGGAAAGACACCGAAATTAAGATATTGTAAGAATTTTTTGTCTTTATCTGTGTTTCCTTTATGATCCGAAAGAATCATTCCTCCTTGTGGACCAGGGAGGGTTTTATGAGTGCTTCCACTCATCACATCAGCTCCTTCATGTAAGGGATCCTGAAATTGTCCACCTGCGATGAGTCCAAGGACATGAGCTGCATCATAGACCAGATAGGCGCCGACATCATGAGCTGCTTCTGCGATTTCTTTGATGGGACTGGGAAACAAGAAAACCGATCGACCATTGAGCGCTAAAGTAGGTTTTACTTTTTTGATGAGTTTTACTGCTCCATCTACATCAATGTTCATTTCTTCATCATTGAACGGATAGGAGACTAGATTTATCCCTCTCAGGGCTGCTGCTCCCCATTTTCCAAAGGAGATATGTGCTCCATTTGCTAAATCCAACACGGTTGCTGTTTCTCCAGGTTTAATTAGTGCTTTGAGAATAGCCATGTTCGCCGTGGTACCTGCTGTTGGTCGGACATCTGCATAGGCACAATTGAACAGTTTTTTTGCTAGTTCTATTGCTGATCGTTCCACATTATCAAAAAATCCACAGCCCTCATAATATCTATTCCCTGGTGTTCCCTCTGCATATCGACCATGGAAATCCGAGATTAACATTTCTCGGCATAATGGTGAAAGCACGTTTTCACTTGCGATCATGGGAAGGGATTCTGCAAAGAATTGATTGTTATCTTTTGCTTGTGTGCGTATATATTCAACCTCATCATACCAGTCCATTAGAATCAACTCAAAAAAGCTATAATTGCTAACTGGATAAAAAGGTAATGGCCAGTAAATATATGTAGGAATCAGTTTAAGGTTTCTTTGTTTTTTTTATGTTAGATTTCAATGAGATCTCGGTTGATATCTGTTAACAACCGGTATCCCTCATCAGTGATGACGATATCATCTTCGATACGAACCCCTCCATAGCCTGGTAGATAAATACCGGGTTCTACGGTGAGAACCATGTTTTTTTCTAAGGGAACCGTTGAGGTTTCCTGGAATCCAACACCACCATCATGAACACATAATCCTAGGCTATGCCCGGTGGAATGGATGAATCGACCGGAGAACTCACTGTGATCAATAACGGTTTTTGTCTGCTGATGAATATCTGATGCCTTGATCCCGGGTCTGAGTCGTTGAAAGGCTTGCTGTTGTGCATCTTGCACGGTTGCATGCATCCGTCTTTGTTTTTCAGTGGCAGCACCATACACAAACGTGCGGGTCATATCTGAATGATAATGATGATAGCGGGCACCGAAATCACAGAGAATGAAATCTCCTTTTTTTAATGATGTTTCTCCATGAGTATAATGAGGTTGAGCAGTATGAGCACCGAAAGATGCGATGGTTTCAAAAGCGGGTGCATCTGCACCATGCTTTTGAAGACAATGATTAATTGATGCAGCTAATTCATGTTCTGTCATTGCTGGTTGTATCATTGATGGTATTTCCTTTGCGGTTGCAACCGCGATATCACAGGCTTTCTGTATGGTTTGAATCTCAATGTTGTCTTTTTTCATACGAGCCTGAGAAAATGCAGTTGCAGCATCCACAAATGAAGTATTAGGGAGAAGTTTCGTTAGTTGAAGATAATCATGATACAGTAGACCTTGGCTGTTAAAACCAATGCGTTGAGCAGAGGATAATGATTCAGCTAACATGGATTGATACTCATCTTTTGTTTGATAGCTGAGAAGGTCTAAGTTACTCTCTGATGCGCTTTCTTCTTCCAGTGTTGAAACCAGAAGTTGACCAGTTCCATCTGGATAGAGTACTACGGTGCAATGTTCATACAGTCCTTGATATAATCCGGTAACGTAGAAAAAATTGGGATCAATATAGGGATCTATTCCATTGCTGATGATGAGAGCATCAATGTTTTCTTCTAGGTGATTGAAAATGGTTTTATTTCTTGGTTGAAGTTGTATCATAATCATACCATATGATAAATTGATAGGTATCGCTAATCGTTAAGAGAATGAAAAGTGAACCAATAGCATCATTTTTTTGGTAAAAAAACAAGTGAAACAAAAAAAGATGATGCATCAGCGTAGAATGAATTATTTTTTGTATGAATTAATCAGGTCCTGAAGGCTTTCCAGGTTTTCTCTAATGGTTTCAACTTGATTCATCTTTTCATGTTCAAATGTTTCTAGTATATCCGGTAATGGTTTGGTCAGTTTGTAGATATGAACCGGACGTCCTTTTCCCTTCTTTTTTAAATCTTTTTTTAGGGCCCAACCACGTTTTCGGAGTTCCTGCATGGCCACACTAACCTCAGGTTGGCGTAGGTTAGCTCCTTGTTCAACATCAGCGGATCGGCATTCATCACATTGGGAGATATACACCAATGTCTTGGCTAGATTTCTGGGCATTCCGAGGTCGGTAAACAAATCAACTGCTCGTTCATCATCCTCATCCAGCACCATTGCTCGTGTACGTTTCATCTATCCTCTCTCCTCCAATTGAGAATCATTTATAGCTATTTATATTTTTCTTATTTTTTCATTTTCTCCATGTTTTCGTTCAGAGAAAATGTGGTGATTTGGTAAATGAAATGATCGTAATTTAATATTGCTTTCATGAAGCATTTCCAAAGCAAGTGTATCAGGGTAATCTCCATCGTAAACAATTTCTTTGACATCTGCATTGATAAGCATCTTTGCACAGACAACACAGGGAGTATTTGTAACATAGATGACCGAATCCTTTATAGAAACTCCAAAGACTGCTGCTTGAATAATCGCATTTTGTTCCGCGTGTAACCCCCGACAGATCTCATGGCGTTCACCAGAGGGAACATCTAATTCCTCCCGAAGACACCCTGTTTCAGCACAATGTTTCAACCCTTTTGGTGGGCCATTGTATCCAGTGCTAAGCACATGTTTATTTTTCACAAGCACTGCTCCAACTTTTCTACGAAGACAAGTGCTCCTTCTGGCAGCAAGATAGGCCATTTCCATGAAATATTCATCATAGCTTGGTCGAGACATCATTAATCTCAGAGAAACAATAACAGGTGTGTGTTTAATAATATTACCAAGAAAAGAACCCGAATCCTTTCGACATCCTCCTAAATTGAGAAATCATCAGCACATTTAAAACTGAAGAATGCATTTCCAGTTGTAGATAAAGATGGGTGAGTAAAAGATGAAAAATAGGTATGGTATTTATCAAGCAACACCATCGAGTTGTGTGCTCTATAAGGAAAATAAGGATGGTCAACAATCCACGTTTACCATGCTTAATACAAACAAGAACTCGACACAAGGCATCATCGTTTTTATTGACAATGAACAGGCAAATCAAGAGAATATATATCTAGAAAATATCAATTCTTCAAAGGAAATTTTAGAAGCGTTTAACCAATGGGCTGATGATGCACCAGTGGTATTTGAAATGGAAGCCCAATCCTGTTTAAGCCATTGCATGAAACAGAAAAAAACCAAATGAGATCTTATTTTTCAAGAGAAACAGTAACCTGATCAAAATCCTTTGGAACATAGGATTCAGCAAAGATTTCCCGGGCATCATCTTGAATGTCACGATAGTCCATATATCGTGGACTAATATGGGTGAGATACAATGCTTTTACCTTTGCTTTTTTAGCGATTTCAGCAGCGTGTGCTGCTGTTGAATGCCCATAATTTAAAGCGGTTTCTTCTAAATCTGAGGCAAAGGTTGCTTCATGAATAAGCACATCGGCATCTTGAGCAAATGAAATCATGTTTTTTGTAGGTCTGGTATCTCCTGAAAAAACGATTTTCCGCCCCCGGCGAGATGGGCCTAAAACCATGGACGGTGTAACCAAGGTGCCATCTTCAAGGGTGATTGCAGTTCCTTTTTGTAGTTTATTAAACAATGGTCCTTCAGGAATACCAAGTGAAAGTGCTTTTGGTTTGTTGAATCGTCCGGGGCGTTTTGCTTCGATTAACGAATATGCAAGTGATGGAATACCGTGATCCATAGCTAATGTCTCAATCGTATACCCATCTAAGTCAATATGTTCACCTGAGGTTAATTCATGAACGATGATTTCATAGACTGGTTTGAAATATCCTAATTGAAGCAATTGATTAAGAAGAGGTATCATTCCTTTTGGACCATAGATATGAAGTGGTGTTTCTCGATCATTTAGCTGCATGGTTTGAATTAAACCAGGAATTCCTAGAAAGTGATCTCCATGGAAATGAGTGATGAACAGATGAGTGATCTGCATATAACTTAGTTGTGATTTTTGAAATTGTCGTTGGGTTCCCTCTCCACAGTCAAAAAGCAGGATTTCTCCAGCTCGTTTCACAGCAAGAGAAGTGACATTTCGTTTGACCGTGGGCCAGCTGCCACCGGTTCCAAGGAAAATAAGCTGTAACTGCGTCATAGCGCAACAGTGATAGAACCATATCCTAAAAGCATTATGGTCTTCTTTTTTGATACACAAAAAAATGACGGGTGAGACTTTGATGCACCCGGATGGGGTAATATTTTTTTGGGATGAGATAGGTTTCTGCAAGTGATGCATAGGTTTTTTGTGGAAGACCAATAACGGCATAACCATTTTTTTTTAAGACTGCTGCGATTTGTTGGAAAGCCCGCTGGTATAAACAAGATACTTCTTCACCTTGTGTTGAAGTTGCTTTGCCATAGGGAAAATCGGTAACCACGGCATCGACTTGTTGATCAATGGTTTTATCTAATGATCCGATATCAGTGGAAAACAATGCTTGAGAGGAAAGTCCATAATGGCTGAGATTCTGCTTGGTTCCCTGAATCATTTTTTCTTCGATATCACATCCTATGATGTTAATCCCCATGAGACCAGCTTCAATAAGGATTCCACCTGTTCCACAAAAAGGATCTAACAGCAAACCATTACTGGGAACTCTTGAAAGATTAACCAGTAGACGAGCTAATAATGGATGAAGAGATATCGGTGAGAAAAAGGGACGATGATGTGCTTTTCGTTGTTGAAATTGACTACGATCAATTGTCGTGAGAAGTCGGCCAACATAGAGTTTTTCATCAGTGATGATGACTCTGATTTTTATATCAGGATGTTCTAATGAAACAGATCTTCCTTTAGTGTAGATTTCTGCAAGTGATTTCACTATTTTTTGTGAGGATACCTGTGTTGATCGGTTTCGATAGCTGACCGCAATGCTTCCTTGTTTTGATAAAGGATGTTCTTCTGCTTTTTTTTGTAATACGCTGATATCAACTGGGCTGGTAAAATAATGTTGATTGATGCAAAAGGTTTGTGAAAGCCGATGGGTCATTGTTGAAAGAATGTTTCTTAGTTCTTCAGTGGTAAGGATAAAGACATCAGGGTTTTTCTTTACATCCTTGGCTGAAAGATGGTCTGCCTGTATGCAGGCTTGTATTTCTGCAGCTGCTAATTCTTGATGTTCTTTTGAGAGTTCAAAGCAAAGATCCATAACTGTTCCAAGAATTCATATCGATTACTTATTTTTAAATACCAGCTTTATGAGGATAGGAGTAATTAATGTGGTTGAGATGGTAAGAAACACGGTAACAGCAAGAATTTGATGAGCCACTATGGAACTGGAGAATATGTTTTTTGATATGGCAGCGCTAACAATAATGAGCGCAAGTTCCATCCGGGGCATCATTCCGATTCCCACTTGTAGAGAGCTTTTTGTGGAAAGTCCTGCCAGTTTTGATCCGATTCCGCAACCGATGATTTTAGCAATGAGGGCGACGATGATGAGAATCAGTGCAAAAAAACCTATGGAGAGAAAGGCATTGACATCCTCTTGAATACCGAGGTATAATCGAGCTCCCACCCAGATGAAAAAAAGGGGGACAAAGAAACCATATCCTAGGGTTTGGACCTCATCAATGATTTTCCGTGATTTCAAGGAATGGCCAATGAGAAGACCTGCGATAAACGCACCGATGATTCCACTGATTCCACAGGCATCAGCAAAATAGGAGAATAACAAAAAGATGGCGAGAGCGATACTCAGAAATGCTTTGGGAATATGTATTTTTTCACCTAAATCAAGCACATGATCAATGATTCTTAATCCAAGGTATAAAAAGATCAAAAAGAAGAGAACGACTTTTAACCCAACATATAAAATAGGATCTGCTCCAATGAAAAAAGCAAGAAGAACAACACCGAGAACATCATCAATCACTGCTGCTCCAAGGATTGTTGATCCAACATTAGTATCAAGCATATCCATATCCAGAAGAGTTCGAACGGTTACTCCCACTGAAGTAGCGATGAGAATCAGACCGATGATAGTGCTGTCCATACTGGTAAAACCAAAACTGATGCCTGCAAGATAGCCTAAAAAGAGTGGGGCAATGATACCCCCTATAGCCACGTAAACGGAGGTTTTTCCCATGGATTTGAGTTGTCGAATACTCGTCGAGAGTCCACTAATGAACAATAAAAACAGAATACCGATATCCGCGAGAAAATCAAATTCAAGTGAAAGATAATCTAAAGCGGGAAGGGTTATGGTGAAACCAAAAAAAGTAAGAGTTTGTCCAGTTAATACAGCAATACTGATCCAACCAAGAAAGACACCAGCAAGGATTTCTCCAATCACCGTGGGGAGTTGAAATCGTGAGAAAAAATACCCAAATACTCGGGCAAAAATAAGGGCAAGAGCAATGAGTAATGCAATATCATAAACCGTAGTTATTCACCTTCTTTGCTGTCCTCATTTTTTTCATCAACGAGGGGATGGTATTGAGTCGCCCCATAATATTTCCTGATGAGTTGATGGAGGGTAAGCTCTCCAATAATTTTTTGTTCTTCGATCACTGGAAGTCGGCGTAATCGATATTTCACCATTTTTAGCAATGCATCTAATATTTTGTCATCTGGATGACAATCAATCACTTTCCGGCACATGATATCACCGGCATTCTTCGCTGTTCCGTGTTTTAAGGATCGAACATCAGGCATACCAAAAACGTAGGAGGGAAGGTTTTTTGGTGCAAGAACAGAGAGCACATCATGTTCAGTGATGACACCAACCAAGGTTTGATCATTTTTGCTTTTGATCACCCATATATGATTTCTTCCACCAAGAATAGAAAGCGCATGATAAATATCATCATCAACAGCAATTAATGGAAGATCCCATACTCTTTTGTCCATGAGATCGCAAACGGAGAGTTCATAAAAATCTTTGATAAGTCTATTTTTTGTGGTCATAGTTAGGTCAGATGCACATTTCAATACAGGTATTTAACTACTACTCAAAAAGAAAAAAAATTGGATAAAAAAGTTGATTTATTCCTCGTCTTCTGTTCTCTTTTTCCCTTGTTTTTCTTTCAATGTTTCATCTATTTTTTTTTGGATATCTGTTGTTCCTGCAA
>CAZVKY010000003.1:0-11925 GCA_964627915.1 uncultured Thermoplasmatales archaeon | reverse complement strand
TGTTTTTCTTTCAATGTTTCATCTATTTTTTTTTGGATATCTGTTGTTCCTGCAAACCATTTGTCTTTTTTTGTTTCATCAGTGTTCTTGGTTATTTTGTCAATGGTATATCCAAGATTGTGATTTCCCTTGTACCAGGTATCAGTATTATTCTTACGTTTATCCTTGGGATGAGAATCATTTGCTGGTTTGTGTTTGATGGGAACGATTTTTTTCTGGGGTTCTTTTCTCGTGATTCTAATTTCTTCAACTTTTGAAGAGGTCTTCATTGAACGAGGCTGTGATCTATTGTTTTTTGATGGTGAAGATGACGAAAGAGGAATCTTTGATGGTTTTTTTTGTGCTGATGGAGAGAGAGGGCTCGTTTTGTTTTTATTGAAAAAGGTAATATAGATTATAGCGAAAATCAAAACGATACCGGCAATAATAATCACCGTGTAGGGGTGATTGAAAAGTTCATTGATTGGACCAGGTTTAGTATTCACCCAGATTGTTTCTGTTGCGTCTTTATATCCTTGTTTTTGAGCGATAAGAGTGATCGTATCTTCATTTGGTGCTTGTAACGATGCTTGACCTTGTGGATCAGTGATAGATACAAATCCTTTTTCAATATGGTTTTGTATTCCAACTGTTGCTCCTGATATTGGTGTTCCTGTTTCATCATAAACCGTTAGGGTGAACTGTTTTTCTGCTTCCACGGTGAATTGTTCGGTGTTAATATAGAGCTGTTTGCTGGTTGAAGGGGAAAAAGGAGTAATCATTATACTTGCTGTTGCATTTTGATAGCCTTGCTTTTGAGCGATGAGAAGAAAGGTTGTATTTTCTGTAACGCTTGGAGCCGTTATAGAGATTTCTCCATCTTCATCGGTGACCGGTATGCTATAGGTATGGTTATTAAAGACGATAGTTACACCAACCAGATATGGCGAGGGTGTTTCATTTGTTGCATTTATTTCATAAACACTTACCGTGAACTTCTGTTGGCTACCTACCGAGGAGATAGTATCAATTGCCATCTGTTTATTTTCTTCTGCAAGAAGGGTTGATTGATAGAAAAATGAGCTTGATAAAGAAAACAAAAACGCAATGAACAAACACTGTAATATCATTATTTTTTTGTTTTTCATCATCCCATCCTTTGTTTTATACCACTATCCATATCATGTGGTTTACGGTATATATGTCTTTTTCAAAAAATGAAAGGTTTTCTCAGAGAATTTGATAAGCAATGTAAACAAACATTTATATATTAATATGGTAGATATTATTGTTGAGGTTGCCACGAGATGCTCTCAAAAAGAAATGTCACTGTCCTTTCAGTATTATTTATCCTTATTATTGGAATCATTTTACCTGCACTTTATTCATTTCCTGTACAAGCTGAGGAGGTTCAGGGAAAGACCACTTTTTATTTCAAGGATGCATTAAGCGTTGAAAGTAGTGATCCATTAGATTTTGATCCCTCTGGATTGATTGCGCTTTCAAAAACACCCCCCACGAGCACCAATATTTCATATTATCCCCCCATACCCAAAAAAATTAGTGAATGGAGAAATCTAAATGGGGAAGATTTAACCACCTGGGGTACATATTGGTTGATGGATTTTTTGCTAGGAAGCGAAGAATTTGATGAATTTGGTGGATTTGAGGATTTATTAGGCGGATTTGAATTGCTTCTACCAAATCCATTGCGTATCGTGGAGTCATATGAATACACCGGTAATGAATCGATTTATCTAAATGGAGATGTCAGCTTTAACCTGTTTTTCTCTTCTTTTGCATCATCGAGTTTTGATTTCAATGAAAATGATCGAGTAGAAGTATCAATTTATACGTTCAATCAAGATCTTTATCTTTCAGAAAAAATTAATAGTACAAATATAACCCTCAACCCATCGTTCATCCAATCAACACAGCAAAAACAGATTGTTATTGAAAATATCAATCACTCTCTTAATCCCGGGCAGAGCCTGTTATGTGCAATTGAACTTATCCCCGGTAACAAGACCGTGACGAATCTGTTGAAATCTGAAAAACCATTTATGGATACCGTAAAAACAACGCTTATCACAGTTTTAGAAAAATTGGCTAATCGATCCAGCAATCCTACGTTACAGCAAATCATTGATGTTTATGATATGTTTCAGAACATTTCTGCGGAAGCAAATTTTACTAGTGATGATATCGCAGAGATCCTTAACTCAGTTATCTCTACCTCCTTAGTCTATGATAGTGTAGACTACCCTTCATCGGTCACGGTTCCGTTTAGTGCTGAACCATCATCAGGTGATGATAATAGCCCCATTTACTATTTACATATGGATGACACGATTGATACACAGAAACCTACGAGTTCAGAGGCATCCACCATTTCGTTAATTGATTCCTCTGGAACCTGGAGTACCACAGTGTTTCCACGAAATAAAATTGTGCGCAATGCTTCAGCGTTCATCTATGTTTCTCATAAGGATTATCAGTTTTTAAAACCATCAATGACACTTTCGGTTTCATTGAAATATGATGATACCATCGTTTCCACAGATACTCAATCATTGGAAAAAACACTGAGTCTTTCTCCTTCAGTAAGACCCTATCAGTTCTCATTTACTATTCCAGATGATAAAAAGGAAATCAGTTATGATCAACAACTCAGTCTAGAAGTATCTCTTGGTAATGCTTCATCTTCTAGCTCAGGTTTATTGCGGAGTTGCACGCTTTATTTTGATGCTGAACAATATCCCTCTTCTCTTTCAGTAGATCTTTTTGAAACAAATCATATTCAAGCGAGCGCAACCATTTCCCCTGCAAACAAAAAAATAATTGTTAATGATAAGGTCACCTACACGTTCAATGTGACCAGTGATCTTTCAGATAACATCAGCATGACCCTTAAGGAAAATACATTCTCAGCTGCAGAACAGGCCAACTGGAGTATTTCTATTAATCCAGATCAGTTTAATATCGCCAATGGTGGAAAAAAACAGATCATAGTTATCTGTGAATCAATCGATAATTCATTAGATGCATATGAGGATGATCCACTTTCAGCAACCATTGAAATCATTGGAAAAACAGGGTATACGACCCAAGATATTTTTGCTGAGGTTTCTGAGGATGCGGTTGATTATGATTTTGAAATTATTGCTCCTCCTGAAAAAGAAATAATTCATGGGGAAAGCGATAGCTATCTTTTTATTATTAGAAATAATAATACTGGGTTATGGCCGGATGGTTATAACATCGATGCGGTTTCAGAACATGGATTTAATGTTTCGATAAATCCGCTTTCTGTCAGAGATATTGCGAGTGGTAATCAGACCACTATTAATGTCACCATTACTATTCCAGATGATACTGAAGTGGAATCAGATACTCTTGAATTTATCGTTCGTTCTAAGGGCAGTGGTTTGACTAAAAATATTTCAGTGAATACTACCATTATTGGAGCAAATATTTTTGAAGCTATTTATGATGCTTTTGATAGTATTGCTGTCGGATTTGGTCTCGATGAAATATTTGGGGATTATGCAGCTCATGCATTTGCAGCCATGTTATTTATAATCATCTTTTTTATGTTGATTCTTATGGTGTATATGTTGACAGCCAAATATGTTGAAGTGATTTGTGTTGATCGAATCAAAGATGTCCACCCTGGTGAACGCACACAGTATGAAATACTGGTAAAAAACCCCACAAAAAAGATGCAATCATATCAGATTGTTCCCACGCTTTCCACCAATGGAGGAAAATGGCTTCTTTCAAATAACAGGCAAACCGTCATTACCCCCCCCAAACAAGAAAAACAGGTGTTACTACAGGTTACTCCATCTGATGAGGTGGAACCTGATGATTGGACAGAAATCAAGGTTACGGTAACTCCTGAGAACAAGAGAGGTTGTGAAACTATTTCTTTGATGGCTACATTGGTTGATGGAGAAGCAGATGTTGGTATTGATAACGTGTTTCATTGGCCAAAATCATTTGCGGAAAACGAAAAGGTGTCAACCTCATTTCGATTACAAAATAAGGGAAGTATGAAGGCGAAACAGTTGTCTATTTCATTACAGGTTAATGGTAAGGAAAAAAATAAAGTAGAAGACATTGATATTCCTGCAGGCGGTTATGCAGATATTTCTATCCCTTGGATAGCAGAAAAAGGTAAAAATGAGATATCCATAACGGTTTCCTAAAAGTTCCTGACAAAAAAAAGATTTGTCGTTGTGTTAACCATGGCAGAAGCTACAAAGAAAAAAAAGGAATTAGAGCAGCTCCGTAATGCTGAAAAAAAGTTTCAAACCTTTATTCAGCGGAGAAATGAACTAAACGATTTTGCAAAAATCCTTCGTGAAGAACGGGATATGCTGAACAATAAACATAAGGAACGAAAAGAGGAAATGAAAACCCTTAAAAAGCAACGTGATGAGTTTGTTGCAGAAATGAGGGAACATAAAAAAATTCGTAATCAGTTGCAGGCTGAGGCAAAGAAATTAATTAAGGCTCGCCGCAAGAAAAAAGGAGAGGTATTTGAAAATCTTCCATTGCGAATTGAGGAATTAAAAGCGGATGTGCAGATGCTTGAGTACCGTCAGGAAACGGTCCCGATGAATCCCTCTGAGGAAAATGAACTGATTGAAAAAATTCGGGAAAAAAGAGCTGAATACAAGAAAGTGATGAAACAACTTGAAAAACAGCAATCTATTCAAATTGAGATCTCTGATAAGGATAATACTATTGATGAATTATTTAAAAAAGCTGATGAAGAACATGAAAAAGTGCAGCAATTTTATGATGAAAGTCAGAAAAAACATGAAGAATATATCAAATTAGTAAAAGAGTTATCTGTTGCTATTGCTGAGGCAAACAAAAAACATGAGCAATATATTGAAACAAGAAATGAGGCACAACAAAATCATGAGAAAGCAATGGAGATGCGATCAAAGATTGTTTCAGCGAAAGAAGAACGCCGACGACAATGGCGTGAAGCAAAACAGATGATAAAGCAGCAGAATGTGAAAGCTCGTAAAGCAGTGATGGATAAAGACAAATTAAAGAAAATCAATGAAAAAACATTGGATGCGTTGAAAAAGGGTGAAAAAATTTCACTCTAATCTTTTTATATTTATCGTTTTTTACCGTGAAATAAATCGGCATTTTTATATAGGTTTTGTTGTTTTCAGCCCCTTGTGATTACAACATGAACGATATAGGAATCGTAAGCTACGGGGGAAGCATCCCTAAGCTTCGTATTACTGCAGAAGAAATCGCCAATGTCTGGGGTAAAGATGGAAAGCGAATCGCCAAAGGCCTTGGTATTTTTGAAAAATCCGTTCCGTCTATTGATCAGGATACAGCAACCATCAGTGTTGAAGCAGCACGAGCCGCATTACGACGATGTTCTATTAATCCGCAGGATATTGGTGCAATTTATATTGGCAGTGAATCGCATCCTTATGCGGTGAAACCAACCGGTACTGTCGTGGGCGAGGCTATTGAAGCCACACCTGATTTAATGGTGGCTGATTATGAGTTCGCCTGTAAAGCAGGTACTGCAGGTCTTCAGAATTGTTATTCTCATGTGAAAGCAGGCCTCATTAAATATGGATTAGCGATTGGTGCTGATACCAGTCAAGCAGCCCCAGGTGATGCTTTAGAGTTTTCCGCTGCAGCAGGTGGAGCAGCATTTATTGTGGGAAAAGAAAACATCATTGCAACTATTAATCATACCTATTCTTATACTACTGATACTCCTGATTTCTGGCGTCGCGCTGAACAGAAATATCCAAGACATGGCGGCCGGTTTACAGGGGAACCTGCTTATTTTAAGCATGTGATCAGTTGTGCAAAAAAATTAATGGAGATTGCTGGAACCAAACCAGAAGATTATGATCATGCCGTGTTTCATCAGCCCAATGCGAAATTCCCACGGAAAGCAGCAAAAATATTAGGGTTTAGCTCTGAGCAAATCAAACATGGTTTAAAAGTTCCCTATATTGGTAACACCTATTCAGGTGCCTCAATGGTCGGTCTTGCTGGAGTCCTTGACGTTGCACAACCAGGTGATAGAGTACTGGTCACAAGTTATGGATCTGGAGCAGGAAGCGACAGCTTTGATATAACGGTCACGGATAATATTGCTCAATACCCGCGGGATAAGGCCCCCTTGATTGATGATATCATCAAAGAAAAAGAATACGTATCATATGGCGTTTACGCAAAATATACTGATTTATTATATTGGGAGTGATACAAAATGAGAGATGTAGCTATTATAGGATTTGGACTGACAAAATTCGGTGAACTGTGGGATAAATCATTCCGTCAGCTCACCGCGGAAGCTGGATCAAAAGCAATTTTTGATTCAGGTGTCTCTGGAAAGGACATTGATGCAATGTATATTGGATCAATGAGCAGCGGTCGATTTGTTGGACAGGAACATGTCGGAGCATTGGTAGCTGATGCAAGTGGTTTCTCCCACCTTCATATTCCCTCAACTCGAGTTGAAGGAGCTTGTGCTTCAAGTGGTCTTGCGTTACGACAGGGATATCTTTCTATTGCATCAGGGTTGAATGATGTTGCCATCGTGGGCGGCATTGAAAAAATGAATGATGTTGGTGGTTCAGCAGCAACAGAGACACTTGCAACTGCTGCTGATCAGGAATGGGAAGCTTTTTTCGGAGCAACTTTTCCAGGTTTATACGCCATGATTGCCATGCGTCATATGCATGAATATCAGACGACAAAAGAGGATTTAGCACGAGTAGCCGTGAAAAATCATGCCAACGGCATTCATAATCCCTACGCTCAATATCGAAAGGAAATCACTGTTGAACAGGCAATGAATGCTAGTCCAGTGGCCTATCCTCTGGGCTTAATGGATTGTTCACCCGTAACTGATGGAGCTGCAGCGGTAGTTCTTTGTGCCGCGGAGAAAGCAAAAGACTTCACAGATAATGTTGTAAAAATAATTGGATCAGGTCAAGCATCTGATACCTTATCATTACATGGAAGACGAGATATAACAACATTAGATGCCACGGTGCATGCAAGTAAAATGGCTTACTCACAGGCCCATATTGGTCCAAACGATATTGATGTAGCAGAGGTTCATGATTGTTTCACTATCGCTGAAATCTGTGCTATCGAAGATCTTGGTTTCGTTAAAAAAGGCGAGGGTGGTAAAGCAGTAGAAAACAATATTACCCCTAGAGATGGCTCGATTCCTGTAAACACCAGCGGAGGATTGAAATCCAAAGGTCATCCCGTGGGTGCTACCGGTGTTGCTCAAATCATTGAAATAACAGAGCAATTACTGGGAAAAGCTGGAAAAAGACAGGTGGATGATGCGCGTATTGGTCTTACCCATAATGTCGGTGGCTCTGGAGCTACCTGTGTTGTTCATATCATGGAGGTGATGTAAACATGCCTGAGGGTGTTCCTAGATTTTGGAGAGAGATTCAACAACGGTATAATTTGAAAGCAAAGAAATGTGAGGTATGTGAACGGGTATATTTTCCACCTCGGGAATCTTGTCCTTATTGCCGGCGGAAGAGCATGGACAAAATGAAGGATATTAAACTCAGTGGCAGAGGAGAAGTGTTGACCTATACCATTATTCATGTTGGCCCTGATGCTTTTAAAGAACAAGTGCCATATCCTATCGCTATCATTCAACTTGAGGAAGGTCCAAAGGTGACTGCTCAAATCGTTGATTGTAACATTGAAGATGTTCATATTGGAATGAAGGTGAAAAGCACGTTTCGAAAGATTCAGCAGGATGGAAGCACCGGCGCTATTTATTATGGATATAAATTTAAAAAGGTGGAAGAATAAATGGAAACTAAGGATGCGCTCGCTGAAAAAATCGCTGGTGAAATTACGTTGAGTCCGAAACCGGGATTGACGATGAGGAAATGGCGGAATATTTTTTCTATTAGCCAAACTGATTTAGCCAAGTTTTTAAATCTTTCACCGAGTGTGATTAGTGATTATGAATCAGGTCGACGCAAATCCCCTGGTATTCGCACGGTGAAAAAAGTGATTGATGCATTTATTAGTATTGATAATAAACGAGGTGGATCGGTTATTCATCAGTATGATCCTATTGTGAAAACCCATGATGGTATCATTGAAATCCAGGAATATCCCTATGCGATACAGGCTGAAAAATTCATAAAGGCTATTGAGGGAAGTATTGTTTCAAGGGGTAAGAGAGGATTGAAAAAGAAAGTGAAGGGGTTTACTTTGGTTGATAGCATTAAAACCATTGAAAACATTACACCAGTGAATTATGCTCATTTATATGGATGGAGTCCTGAGCGTGCTTTGATTTTTACCGGTATTCAATTTGGAAGAAGCCCTATGATAGCAGTACGTATTCATCCTGTGAAGCCCTCGGTAGTGATTTATCATAAACCTGGTTCGATTGATCCATTGGCCATTAAACTTGCTGATCGTGAGAACATTCCATTGGTTTCTACCAATATGGGCCTTGATGAATTGAAAAAGAAATTAATTCATATTGGAAAGCAGGGTTGATAACTGGTATCAAAAGATATTTCTCTTTTTCTTTTTTTGATTTCATTTTGTTTTGTTATGTCTTTTCTAAATGATCTTTTACACACAGCAAATTTAATAATATATTATTATATTAATGTCTCTTAAAAATGAGGGCTGAAAAAAAATGAAAACAAGAAGAGTAACAAAAAACAAATCAGCACAAGTCCTTGGACTCCCCATGTATCTTATCATTGTTATGGTGGTTGCAGTCGCCGTCATTGCCGCCGTTATTTACATGATCCCACAGGGGACACAAACCATGAATGCATTAGTCACTGAAAACGCTGTAATCGCTGAAGATCCGGGCAATGCCAGCAGTTTTACTTTTTCAAAAGCCTATGATGTGACCGTGAAAGTTACTACTAATGATGATCGAGCTGATCCGTTACAGGATGCAACCATCACCTTGGTTGGTTCTGGTGTTGCAAGTACTGCTTCAACGAATGCTAATGGCATTGCAACCTTATCGATCACTCCAACACTTGCTGAAAACATCAATGAGGCCACCGTGAAACTCACCGTGAAAGCAACAGGTTTTGAAGATTTTTCAGATGATGATGCAATCACCATCTACCGGTTGTAGAAAACATGATTTCTTCCAAGAGCTCATGGTTCGATGCCCTTTTCAGAAAAACAGTTTCACAAAGAGAAAAAAACAGTGATCAAGAACAAACAATGCACGATATGATGATTTGGCTTCGCAAAATGGAACAAAGCACGGAAAGTATCAGTGGGCGTCTTGCTGCAGTAGAACAACGGTTATCGTTGAAAACGAGAATGTCTCATCCACAATGGTATGTCAACAGTGAAAAAAAGGAGAAACAATCACATAGTTTTACCTCTTCTTCTGAAATAAAAAACGTTCTTCATCTCAATGAAAATGAATATGCTGAGGAACTTGCAACGGTGCAAAGTCTGCTAGCAGAACAAAGAAACAAAATAGCCTCCTTGGAAAACAAAACAGTGAACAGCAAAACAACTGAAACCACAACTCAACAACGATTAGATCAGTTGAATGAACACCTAAACAATATTCAGAATACTGTTGATTCCATACAAAAAAGACAGTCAAAGAGATCATTTTCAATGAAAGTGAAAGGCCGAAAAATCCCCATAGAAATTTCTGGTATCATTGGTGGAGTTCTGGCTTTTATCATCGCGGTTCTCATTGGTCTAGGTGGGAAAAATGTTGTTGTTTCACCAGTTTTTTTAACAGGGATTGGATGTATATTGATTGCTTCATCTTTATTTCGATCAGTTAATGGGACCGCGGTGTTGAAACAGTGGTTATCAAGGTCTTCTCAACCAGATTCAAAAAATGATTATTGATAAACAATCTTTACCAGGTCTTTTCCAAAAAAAGGATGGTAACCAGATGCTTTTACTTTAACGTCAGCGAATGTCTCGTATTGACGTGATGAAGTTGTGGTGTTCACTCGTATTGTTGTCTGCCCTTTCTTATCGGTCATATTACTTTGTATGAAATGATCACCATGAAAAATGACCTGAGCATTAGATATGTAATGAGCGTTTTCATCTGAAACAGTAACGGTAAAAAGTGTTTCATCACTAGTTTCATTGACTACAGCCACCGTGGGATTGACTGAGACAATCACCTCTTTTTCAAATAATACTGGTTGAAACAGAAATGAAAGAATCACCGTTAGTGAAATTGTTCCAATAATGAGGGAAACAAGTAATTTCATTGGGAGATCTATCACAGCTGATTCATTGGATATGAATGGTTTTATCTTTTTTGTTAACCAGCTTTGATGAATCATATCAATTGGCCATCATTAAGAACCTATTTAAGTATTTAGATAATTTTATAATAAAAATAACATTTATGCTATTTAATGAAAAGCGATGAAACTGCAATCATGAGTCTACCCATGTATCTATTGATTATTGTAGTGGTTACTGCTATCGCTATTATTCTGCTTACCATGGGGGCATTGGATCTTCAAAAAAACTTACAAAAACAGCAGATAGAAAACCAGCTTGAAACCATCATGATGAAAGCCGAAATCATATCAACAGCAGCAGCTGATGAAACTACTCTTATCATACCTGTTGATTTCCCCAATCAAATGAAAACTGCTGTCTTTGGAGCAATTTTTCAGGAACAGGAAACAAATAAACCGTTCTTTCTTCGCAATAATCATACCAAGAAATCACTCTGTGTTATTTTGGATGACCATCAACAAATCATCAAACATAGTTCTATGTTCTTTTCTGGAGAATCAGTTGAAACCTATGCCGAGCTACCCTCAGGATCATATGATATTGTGTTAAGACTCGTTCAACGAAATGGTGAAACTTATGTTCAGGTTTTTAAAGCAGGATAACAAAGCCATCATGGGTTTTACTCTCTCCCAGATCGGGATAATGATTGCTTCAGCAGTTATACTTGCTGCACTTTCCAGTATTCTTTTTGATTCAACATGGCAGGAAAAACAAAAAATGCAACAAATCACACAACATATTTCCTCTTCACTTGTTTCAATTGATAATACTTGGTATGAAACACAGAAAAATATTGAGGTATCAAAAGAATATTTTGGATACAATATTACTATTTCATCATCCTCAATAAGAATTTCAACAGCAGGAGCAGATGAACATATCATTCGGAAACCCTTGATGGTACGTCCAGTGATACGAACATGTTCAGATGAATGGATTACAGCAGAACAACTCCATACATATTTGTATCAACAGTATGGTCATCAGGGCACTAAAGAAGATCCAATCCCTGAAAACTGTGGAGTCTGCTTTTATTTAACAAATGAAACAAACAACACCTATTTCACCTATTCTTTACAGCCATATGTTATTGATACCTCGATGCAAATCACTCTTGAAAAAATCTTGATTTATATTGATGAAAATCAGGATGGTATGTGGGAGAAAACTGAAAATATCCTTAACTATGTCGTATTGTATCAATGCAATGAATGATTTAATCCTGATGTGGACTAGAAAGTATCATTTTTATCACAAAAAACCCCATACAGCAGATACCAACAATGATAAAAAAGAGAAATAATTCATGTGGTATCATTAAATAAACAATCGTTGATACAACTGCTATAATCGTTGAAACAGCAAGAAATGATTGATTAATTGTCCGTTCCTTTATTTGTTTTAGAGAAGCAAGTTCCTTTTCGATATGTTCAAATTTTTCTCTTATCTGAGCATTGGTTATTCCTTTTATCGGTGTCATCATTACTATTCATCTCCGTTTTCAAACTCTTATAATGCAAGCATAATTAAAATAAAATTATTTACTAGCTTGTCAACAAGTAACAGTAATTTATATTTATGTAGATTAGTACTCCTATCCATATTGTATATAATGTAATACTA
>CAZVKY010000002.1:0-66005 GCA_964627915.1 uncultured Thermoplasmatales archaeon | reverse complement strand
CTGGTACCCTTTTTTTGTGAGTAATGCTGCTGCGGAAAGTCCAGCAATTCCGGCACCAATGATACAAACCGTTTTATTTTTGTTATTCTGCATAGGCATTCTACATCCTAGGACGTAATAGTTTAACTCCGGTCAATGGAGTGAAAACAAGATACCATAAAATAGGGAGAACGATAAGAATCAAGGTCGGAATGATACCAATTGTTGAAAGGAGCATAAGGGGAACCAGTGAATATCTCAGAAATGATTGAATACTGATATATTTTCGAATGGTATTTCGATTAAACCGAGTTAAGGATAATAATTTTATACTGAAAAAGAGAACACCAATTGATGCCAGCCCAAGAATAATAAGCTGCCAGAGAAGATATGGCTGATTGAAAAAAAGAAAAGGAATGAACAACAAAAAAACCGAGGAAAGACGAACTATCATCCCTAACAGTTTAAACTTTCCTGGGATTCTTAGTAAATCACCATCAACACGAACACCGGATTGTAAAGCAATATTATTAACATTCATCAATACATCATGATCTGCGTCTTTAATGCCGCCTTCCACTGCATTCATATGAAAGAGATTATTAAAGGTTAACACAAAAATAATCCAGGTAAATATTGTTGGTTGTTTATTTACGGCAAACGCTCCAATGAGAAAAATAAAGGATACAGAAAGAGCAACAAGAATATCAGAAGCAAAAATCTTTTTTCCATACACATCATAAATGCTTCCAAGCAGCCAAGCAATCAGTATACAAATTACTGAGATAAATCTCAAATATGTTATATTTTTTCCATAAAAAAGAATGAAAAAAGTAAGCATAGTAAGCATAATACAAGTAAAACAAATCCATAGGGCAGCCGTCTTTGAAATTGTACCACTAACAAGAGGTCTTTTTTTAAGATCCTCTGATTTTTTATCAACTTCAACATCAATGAAATCATTGAGCACAAAACCAAAAATAGAGGAAAATGCACCAAGAAGAAACAACAACATTAGAGTAAATAAGTCAAATGTTCCAACGGTTAATGCTGCAATAACGGGAGGGATAGCAAGACCTCCTAGACCAGGGAATCTGAGAAGAACAAAATAATCAGCAATCGTACCCATGAAGATATTGATAAAATCAAGGGTATATGAGTTTTTCTTTTTTACATGGTCTTTGGTTGTAACACTGTTTTATGAAGAATGATATTAGATAACACAAAACCAAGAGCAGGGAAAAAAACAAGGATGCCCGCCCATGGATTTACTGCCATTAACATAATAGGAACTAATGCAAAATTAATCATGTAATGACTGCCGATATAGGTACGTGCTTTTTTCCGATTAAATACATCCATATTCATCAATCGATAAGACAACAAAAGCATAAGAGTACTGATGATAATTAAAAACATCCATTGAAAAAACCGAATGTAAAGATTGGAAGAAAAATCGTTAACTAGTATAAAAGGAGAAAAAACAAGAATTATATCGGCTATTTGAATACTAAATGCCAATAGTTGAAAAGCAAAAGGCACATGAAGTTTTTTATCAACAACCCGAGCACCAAGTCGTACCGCTGCTGTTTTTGCACCAGTCTGATAATCATTTTCAATATCCTTTAATCCTCCGGCTACAATCTGCATGAACAATACCTGAATCGATCCTAAAATACAAACAATCCAAGTGAGAAATGTTAATTCAGAAAGACTCTTTACTTGAGTTGAAGCACCATATAAAATGAAAAAGAAGATACCAATAGCCACAAGAACATCCATGAAGGGTAGTTTTTTACTGATTAAATCATAGATTGCGATAAAACTTGCTGAAACCGCTAAGATCAACAATGGATAATAAATAGAGGATTGATACGCAATAAGAAACGCAATGAAAAATGCTAGAAACATACAAAGAAAAGCAAAAATCCAGGCATTTCGCAACGAAATGGTTCCACTGATTAATGGACGATCGCTTATTTCCTTTGATGTTTTATCAATGTTATAATCAATGATATCATTAAAAACAAAACCAAAAGAATGACCAAAAAAACCAATGAGAAATAAAATAAATAACATACCAATATCATATTGTCCCATTGCAATAGCGCCCATCACTGGAGAAATACCAGTGAGCACGGCATTAAACGAACGAGCCAATTTCAGATACTCACGAATCATATAAGATACCCATGAAATCAAATTCACATTTAAAACCATCGAAAAAACAGTTGAGATATCTTCCAGCTCAATCAATCAGCCCTAAAGATGATAGCTATCATGGAACAAAATATCTTCTTGATATTGAATGGTGGTATTTTGATGCTGTTTTTGAAAATGGATATAGTGTTCATATTGGATTTCGTATTTATCATATCAAAAACAGAGGATTGCTGCAAACAAGAATCAACATCTATCATAACGGGCAGTTAATCATTGAAAAAATCAAGCGATCAATATTTTCTCAGAGTGATTTCAGTAGAGAAAAACCAATCGTTCAGGTTGATGAAAAAACAGTCTTATCGTTTTCAGTTGATACAAAAAAACAGGGAAAACCATGGATTTATACTATTGATCTAGGAATTGAGGATGTTCATTTACATCTGAAGTTTATTGGTAAAACACCAGGTTGGAAGATTGAAACTGAATCAACATGCTGGACGGTTCCGCTTCCACTGGCTTCTGTTCAAGGAACCATGATATTTAATGATAAAAAAATGAACGTGAATGGATCAGGTTATCATGATCATAACTGGGGGTATTCCCCAACAACCGTGCTTCAAAACATTGGTTGGTTCTGGGGCCGAATCTCTGCAGAAACACTTCATCTCACCTGGGCAAATACTATTGCTTCACCAACAAAACAAGATCTCATCGCCGTGATCAACCGATTAAATAATAATAGCAAAAAATCATTATTCACTACTATTCACCCCAGCAATATTTCGTTTACTCCATCAGCATATAAAAAAATAGATCAATATCAAATTCCTCACACTTTTGAGATAACGTTCCAAGAAAAAGATAAAAACAATGATACTTTAGTGAGTGCTCATCTTCAAATGAACACAATCGATGTTCATTATGATCGAATTTTCATTATTCATTACTGGCGGTATCATGTTGAAACCACTGGGAAAATCACCTATGGAAATAAAGTCGAGCATATAGAGAACAAACCACAAATCATCGAATACCTCAGATTCAAAACACCATAATCACCCATCTTTTTGACCATGATTTACATTTTCTTACAGCAAAATATGTATACCATGTTTTATTACCACCTTTCAACAAGGAAACGGGGTTGAAAATAGATCAATGTCAAAAAAAACAATGAAACATATCCTGGTCACTGGGTCTGCAGGGCAAATCGGATCAGAATTAACAATGTCATTACGTGAAAAATTTGGAAATGACAACGTCATTGCTACAGGCCGAAAAACAAAACCAAGTGAAACTATTCTAAATTCAGGACCATTTGAATACCTGGATATCACCGATAAAAAAACCGTTGAATCAGTGATAAAAAAATATGACATCGACACCATTTACAATATGGCTGCAATTCTATCTGCGGTGGGAGAAAATAACCCACAACTCTGCTGGCATGTCAATATCAATGGATTGCTTAACATCCTAGACCTTGCCATAGATTATGATATGACACGTGTTTTTGTTCCCAGCTCCATTGCTGTTTTTGGACCTGAAACACCAAAAGAAAACACACCACAGGAAACCGTTTTGAAACCCACTACCATGTATGGTGTTTCAAAAGTATCTGGTGAACTACTTGGTGATTACTATTTCAACAAATTTAACTTAGATGTTCGAGGGATGCGATACCCTGGTATCATAAGCAATGAAACCTTACCTGGCGGTGGAACAACAGATTATGCAGTGGAAATCTTTTATGAAGCAATTGAGAATCAAAAATATACTTGTTTTGTGAAAGAAGACACTATGCTTCCTATGATGTATATGCCTGATTGTATAAAGGCAACCATTGATTTAATGGATGCTGATCTTGCTTCATTGAACCATCATAGTGATTTCAATGTCACTGCGATGAGTTTTTCAGCAAAAGAACTTGCTAGTGAAATACAAAAACATATTCCAGATTTCACCTGTGAATTTGAACCTGATTTCAGGCAACAAATCGCTGATTCCTGGCCAAGCACTATCGATGATAGCCCAGCACGAAAGGAATGGAACTGGAAACCCGATTATGATCTTTCAAAAATGACTAAGGATATGATCCATGTTCTTGGTAAACGGCATAAAAAAGGCACCTTATATGCCTAATATTTTTCAATAGAAATCATTTTTAATGCCTATTTTCATATCCCTTTTGAGGAGAGATGATTAGTTATGCAAGAATTAAAAGAAATCAATAAAGATCATTCCACTGATATTCACACCATCAAGGAATATCTTGGTGAAGAAGCAGATTACTTATTGAATCATCAATGTGATCGAATTCCAAAAAAAGATCTCTATCTTCCAGGTCCTGATTTCATCGAGCGTTCCTATCAAGATTCCGATCGAAATGAACAAGTCCTTCGAAATCTTTCATCATTGTTCAACCATGGCAGACTAGCAGGAACAGGTTATGTTTCAATCCTGCCAGTGGATCAAGGTATTGAGCATTCAGCTGCTGCGTCATTTACCCCAAATCCAATCTATTTTGACCCCGAACAAATCATAAAACTTGCAATAAATGGTGGCTGCAATGGTGTTGCTTCCACCCTTGGCGTGTTAGGAAGTGTTTCTCGAAAATATGCACATAAAATACCGTTTATTGTGAAACTTAATCATAATGAATTGTTAACCTATCCAAATACATATGATCAAATCATGTTTTCAGATGTAAAACAAGCCTGGGATCTTGGTGCCGCCGCAGTAGGAGCAACGATTTACTATGGATCAAAAGAATCAAATCGTCAGATACAAGAGGTAAGCAAGGCATTTAAAAAAGCTCATGAACTCGGGATGGCAACAGTGCTTTGGTGTTACTTACGAAACAGCGTTTACAAGGTTGAAGACCGTGATTATCATGCATCGGCTGATCTTACTGGTCAAGCAAACCATCTGGGAGTGACCATTGAAGCAGATATTGTCAAACAAAAACAACCAACCATCAATGGTGGATATGCAGTTCTTAATGAAAATGGATCATCATATGGTAAGTTCGATGAACGAGCATATACTGAACTTGCTAGTGATCACCCTATTGATCTTACCCGTTACCAGATCGCAAATTGTTACATGGGCCGAGTTGGGCTCATTAACTCTGGAGGTGCCTCAGGACACAATGATTTTCAACAAGCAGTTCGCACCGCAGTTATCAACAAACGAGCTGGTGGAACGGGTTTAATCTCGGGTAGAAAAGCATTTCAACGCCCGATGAATGAAGGTATCAAACTTCTTCATGCCATTCAGAATGTTTATCTTTGTGATGATATCAGCATCGCTTAATAAAAAATCAAATTCTTCTTTTTTTATATCACATATTATATGATTTAACTCTTCTTTTATTTCAATAATTGTTAATAACAATTTGACCATACAACAATACCTTCTTTGATCTCTAAGGAATAGCTTTATAATTATCTGTATTATTACAAGATGGGATGCAAATCCATCCTACTGATTATCCTGGAGGAAAACCATCATATGGCACAATTAACCGCTCATGATCTAGCAAAAAAACAAAAGGAAATCTCTGTTGCTGAGTTCTTTGAACGAAACAAACACATCCTTGGATTCGGTAATCCCACCAGGGCACTGGTCACCAGTATCAAAGAAGCCGTAGACAATGGATTAGATGCCTGTGAAGAAGTCAACATCCCCCCAGAAATATCCGTGACCATTACCAATCATGAAGAAGATGAAGAATGCACCATCATCGTTGAGGATAATGGACCCGGTGTCGTGAAAAAACAAATCAAACACATTTTTGGTCGATTACTCTACGGATCACGATTCCATGCCATCCGACAAAGTAGAGGACAACAAGGCATTGGTATCTCAGCAGTAGTATTATATGGACAGCTGACCACGGGAAAACATGCAAAGATCACCTCAAAGGTACAAGAGGACATGCCCGCAGCAGTTATTGAACTGGCAATCAACACCAATAAAAACCGAGCTGAAACCATCAGTCGAGATACAATTCATTGGGAAAAACTCACCGGAACCAAAATAGAGGTGCACATTCAAGCAGATTACATCCGGGGAAAACGATATGTTTATGAATATTTAAAAAACACTTCCATCGTTAATCCTCACGCTCGAATCATATACTCGGAACCAGATGGGATTACGCATACTTTTGAACGCACTACTGATGTTCTTCCCAAAAAAAGTGAAGAAATCAAACCACATCCGTATGGTATCGAACTGGGCACCCTCATTAAAATGGCAAAACAAACCAAAGCTAGAAAACTCTCCTCTTTTCTCAGGACAGAGTTTACGAGTATGGGAATGAGAACTACTAAATCTGTCTGTGAGAAAGCAGATCTTGATCCTGATTTAATTCCCAAAAAAATGTCAAGGACACAGTTTTTAGCATTACATAAAGCATTCAAAAAAGTAAAAATAATGTCACCACCAACTGATTGTCTTTCACCCATTGGGCAAACGCTTATTAGAAGAAGTTTGAAAAATGAAACCCAGCAGATATCACCTGAATTCATCATCACTGCTTCACGTCCAGCCTCTGCATATGCTGGCAATCCCTTTCAAGTGGAAGTTGGACTCGTGTATGGAGGAGATCTTCCGAAGGATAATCCAGCTCGTATCATGCGATTTGCCAATCGAGTGCCTCTTTTATATCAACAAGGAGGCTGTATCGCAACAAAAGCAATCGCATCTATTGACTGGCGACGATATGGTTTTGATCAAAAATCCGGGAAAGGAATCCCCTCAGGACCTGCTATTTTTCTTATTCATGTTTCATCAACACAGATACCTTTTACCTCAGAGAGCAAAGAAGCAATTGCAGATGTTCCTGAAATTGAAACTGAAATAAAACTTGCTCTTCGATCATGTGCTCGGAACGTGCAACGACATATCCGGAAAAAAGTGAAACGAAAGAAAACCCGGGATAAATTCATGCTGATCACTAAGATCCTGCCAGAAATAGCGGAGAAATCATCAACCATGATAAAAAAACCAGTGCCATCATTAGATGCGGTTATTACCAAGATCATGGATGTGGTCTGGATAGAAGATATCATCGAATACGAAAAAGTAAAACCATCAAAGAAAACGGTTGATGTCCCGGTTCAAACCACGCTGATGCAAAACCCATCATCTCAACAGCGACGTGAAGGATTAATCACTAAAAGCAAAATCCTCATTGCAAATTACAAACAGAAACCACAACACTTTACCCTTTATGCAATTATCCCTGAGGATGCAGTCGTTGGTGAAGTCACACCTGCACCAGTGAAAACCTCAGATCGATATCTTAAATGGAAACTTAAAGACATTCCTCCAGCTGGAAAAGTCGACATCAATTTTGAACTCGCTGGGCTAGAAAAAGGAGATTTTGATGAAAATGATCTTTACATCGAACAAATCAATCCATCCTATGTCATCGGTGCTGATAAATGGGAAGGAGGGGAATAATCATGAAAAAAGATTACAAACCGATCATTAAAAAAATCGATAGCATCGCAGAAAAAATTCATACTGATTTGAGCAACACGGACATTCCCTCATTACAACTACCAACTCGATCAAAATCAAACATTTATTTTGATGAAACATTGAATGTTTGGAAATATGGTAAAAATCAAATCCAACGATCCGCGAAATCACTTGATGGAGCTTATATGCTGCTACGAACCATGTATATGGTTGATTTTATCAAGGAAATGATTCGTATTAAAAAATCATCAACATTAAGAGAAATGTATTATATTTCCGAAGGCTGGGATCTAGCAAAATTTCATTCCCAAAATGAATCAAATAATCTTGCAGAAGATTTAGAAGTGATTACTACACTGATGAGAGAGGATTTTAAACTCCGCCCTGAAGAAGATGGTGCACGTGTTATCGGTAATTTCACCCTTGAGGAAAAAACCCGGAATAACACTACTAAAAAGATTCATTGTCAGGATGATGTAGGAGATTCAGGATACTCTATTCCATACAATGTAGAACCAGAGAAAATCAAATTTAAAAAAGCAGATGTTGATTTTATCTTAGCGATAGAAACTGGTGGTATGTTTGATCGATTAGTTGAAAATCATTTTGATGAAGAATATCAAGCATTATTAGTTCATCTTAAAGGACAACCAGCTCGATCAACCAGACGATTCATTCAACGGTTGAACAGTGAACAAAACATACCAGTCGTGGTGTTTACTGATTGTGATCCATGGAGTTTCCGGATTTTTGCTAGTGTTGCGTATGGCGCTATAAAAACTGCTCATATCTCTGAATACCTTGCTACTCCCTCCGCATCTTATCTTGGTGTGACCCCATCAGATATTGAAAATTATGATCTTCCAACCGATAGTCTAACAAAAGAAGACATTAAATCATTGAAAAGTGAGCTTACCGATCCTCGGTTTCAGGACTCATTTTGGAAACATGAAATCAAGTTACAATTAAAACTTGGAAAAAAATCAGAACAACAGGCTCTTGCAAAATATGGCCTTGACTATGTAACAGATACCTATCTACCTGATAAGCTCACCCAAATGGGAATGATTACAAAATAAGAAATATTAATTCTCAGTGTCGGTTTCATCATTTTCTTCGTTACTATCTTCAGATTCACTCTGATCAGACCACAATTCATCAGCAGAAAACATCTGATTTCGAATCCTAATTAAAAAACTGTCATCTACCTGAAGATAGGTTTTACTAAATAAACCGCCCCTCGCCTGATTTGGAAACGTGAACTGATAAATTCTTTTTCCATCCCGATATTCAGGAACTTTCATCTCTTGGGGTCGACCAAATTCATCAGAAGATACCATACCTAGATTTGGATTGATAAGAAACACAATATCCAAGACAATAAAAATACCAAGGAGAGCAGAAACCAACAGTGCCCACATCCCTAAGGACAGACCTGCCCATGATGACCCTAAACCAAGAATCATTGACCCACTTGCAACAATGACAATCCACATAAGAAATATAATCGTTAAAATTAAAAACAATTTCGGCAAAAGAATTCCCGGAGATTGAGTTTGTTTCGTCATTTTATATGAATTATCTACTGTCGTATTCATATCTATCAGATAAATAGATGTATGAAGAAGCAATGTTTTTAATCTTTCTATCATCCAAAATAATTATTCAAGAAAAAAATAATGTGATAAAAATCCCTAATGATTATTATCAAAAATGATATTTTATCACGGAAAAACCTTTAACCATAACTCATAATATGAACACCAATGGATTCATACAGCATATTTTATTTTTTGTTTAAACGTGTTTTTCCTCCTGAAAAACCATAAAACATTTTTATAGGGAGGAAGAATACCATGCCTTGATGACAGAAGAAAAAATTATTCAAGAAATAGAAGAACAGCATATCTCTTGGATTCAAATTCATTTCACTGATCTCTCTGGAACACTGAGAGTCGTCCATTTTCCAGCAAAACAGTTTATCGAAGATAATATTCTTAAAAACGGATGTGGTTTTGATGGATCATCTGTTGGTTTAAAAACCGTTGAAAAATCAGATATGCTAGCGGTGCCTGATCCAAATACCTTTCTTGTGTTACCAAATAATAAAAACGAAGCACGTTTTATCGCTGATATCTATGATACCACCCATACCTCCTGTCCAATCGATCCTCGTAATACGCTTAAAAAAACAGTAAAACATGCCGCTTCACTTGGATTTGAACAGGTAAATATCTCACCAGAAATGGAATTTTTTGTCCTTTCATCAAATCAAGAAGAAAATATTAATACAAAAGCAAACGATGGATATTTTTCTCCACCACCACTTGATAACGGTAAACCATTTCGTAAAAAAATATCAGAAATGTTATTACAAAGTGGGATTAAGGTAAAATATCATCATCACGAAAATGGAAGATATCAACATGAAATAGAAGTCAAATCATTGCATGCTATTGCTGCAGCGGATTTTTCAATGTATTTTAAATATCTTGCCAGACACATCGCTTCATCAGAAAATTTACAGGTTACTTTCATGCCAAAGCTTTTTGAGGATGAAGCAGGAAATGGAATGCATGCTCACCTTTCCCTTGTTAAGGATAATGAAAACTGTTTCTATGATGAACAAGATAAACGTCATCTTAGCCCACAGGCAAAATATTTTATTGGAGGCATACTTCACCATGCAAAAAGTATCGCTGCCTTTGCTAATCCAACTATGAATTCATACAAACGGTTAATTCCACATTTTGAAGCACCACTTTACATTGCCTGGGGCCAATACAATCGAAGTAGTCTCATTCGAATTGCTGCTAAGAAAAATATTGATGTCGAAGTAAGAAATGCAGATCCTTCTGCAAATCCATATTTGTTTTTCTCTGCTCTTATTTACGCAGGTCTTGATGGCATTAAAAAGGAAATCAGCTATCAACCCATTGAAAAAAACATTTATCATATGAGCGAGGAAGAAATAAAAAATGAAGGCATTGAAAAACTCCCTCAAAATTTATTTGAAGCGTTGGCCGCATTAGAAAAGGATGTTGAATTACATCACTTTATGGGGAAAGATCTTATCGATGCCTATATCTCCAATAAAAAGGAAGAATGTCAAAACTATCTTCGGGAAGTTTCAGATGTGGATGTGGATTTTTATTTCAATGTCTAGCTATTCTTCATATTTTTTAATGTGATTTTAATTTGTTTTTAAGGTATTCTTAATAGGTGGTTTTTTACTTCTTTTATAAGAATATAATAGGAGCTAGGATTGGATGGGACCTGCCAGGGGCTACTATTTAAAAAGGTTGATTGATGAATTCATCTATTGAATACTTACTAAAAAAGACGATAAAGATGAACTATTAACCTTGCTGTCTGCATCATTCATCAAGCAGATCATCCACTCCTTGTTAAAAGGAGTCTTTCAAACATGGATAACCATCGGCCATTCAGAGGAAAACACCGCTTACAAAGCATGAATGATTACATAATTTTCAAATTAAATCTAATCTGTATTGATGAGTTGCATGAAAATTATCAGGAGGAATGATTTATTAAATTAAAGCTTAGGACAAAAAAAGAAAGAGAGGAAGAAAAAGTCCAAACCTCAGAAGAGCCAGACAATGAGATCAATGAATCTATGCAGCAGAAAGAAACCACTGCAAAAAGTGATGGGAAAGATAACCTACGGAGAGTCATCAAATTGAACGATAATTCATCTCAGGTTGACGAAACTGATTCGGATGATAACAAGGAATCATCATCAGATGAACAAGAATCACAGAAAAAGCAATTAAAAAACAATCAAAATCAGCAAGAACAACCGTTAAAAAAACAGCTTAAAGAAAAAAAGGAATATCTTAAGCAGATAAAGGAATTTGATTTCAGGATCAATGAAAATAAAAAACAACTGGAAGAACTTACCGAACAAATAAATAGTGTAACCGAAAACCTTGATGATTTGGTCAGTCTTTACGAGATTGTCTCTGAACAGATGAATCCTTTTGTTGGTTTATCAAGAGTCACAAAGAAACGGATTGATGCATTGGAAAATTATTCTAAGGAAATCGAGAATCTGAAAACCAAAATGATGCAAATAGAATCTGATTTAGAACAAGGAAAGTTAAAAGAGAGGCAAAAAAAAGGGTTAACACCATCGATTAATTCACCTCTTTCAGTAAAAACCGAAGATGAACCTAAAAATGAAAGTTTTTCCTCTTCTAACCCACTAAATTTCAGTGTCACAGATGAACAATTAGAACATATGGTGGATGAAGCAATCGATACGGTCGATGAGGATTATGAACTAAAACGAAAGATTTCATTATTTTTAGATACCGTAGCATAGAATAGATTATATTAAAAAAAGGATGGGATGAAAAATGAATGAAAAAGACTTAAACCAAGATCAATTACAGGCATTGTTAAATGATCTTGTTGAAAAAAATAAAATCACAGCTCGAGTTACTGATATAATTTTTAAAAAAGTGCAACAACGAAAACTAGAACTAAGCAAAAATGACGTTTTAAGATTGATTTCCACTATTCAGTCAAAAAAAGATTTCAAGGATAACGTTGACTCTGGGAAAAATAGCACCAAAGAAAAGGAAACAGCTATTGGAAATAATTTCGTATCAGCTAATAAAACAGCGGACTCAGATTCCTTACAAAAACTAAACGAAGAATTATCATATATTGAAGGAAAAATAGCAAACATAGAAGAGATTCAACAACACTTTTTTGAGGAAACAAAACGGAATGAAAAAACAGGTTTCCCATCTGTTCAATCTAACCATCGATCAACAGATGAAGATATGCAACCACTCAATGGGATAAAAAACACCCCGGAAAACGTAGTCGTACTCATGAAATGGTTACAATACCTTTCGGATAAACTAGGCCAGCAATATCTCTCAGACATCCTTGATTATTATGTCAGCATTAACTGGATCACTGAAGATGTTCGCTTAGATTTAATGAAATATGCAAAAGGAATCACCTTCACTGTGGATACCGATAGTAAAGAGCATCATCAACCTGTTTTTACCATTGATGATCATCTTCAATCATTTATGTTTATTCAAAAATTGAGAGGATCCGCAGTTCATGATGATTTTTTGTTTAAAATCAATACAAAATTAGAAAAAATGGGAAAAGAAATAAATGGAACCAATATGAAAAAATAAATAACAAATAAGATATAAAAATTGGTGGGATTAATAAAATGGGGTTTTCACTTTCCGCATCATTTGCTATCATAGGCGTCTCGATTCTACTTTCACTAGAGATTATTTCAGGAGGGATTCTTCCCCAACTCACAGATATCCATGAATCACAACAACATATGATAAAGCGGGAAATAACTCGATCACAAACCGATTTCAGTATTACTAATGTGACAACATCCATAAATGGCTCGACCTATGATTACACCATAACCATAGAGAACAGTGGAAGTGAAACAATCGATGTGGAAAAATGTATGCTCTTAATTAATGGAAGCATTAAAGAATTTATCTTCAATGATGCATATCTATTCCCTGAAAAACAAACAAATCTTACCAGTTATAATACAGACCAAACAGATAATCCTCGAATAAAATTAATCACCTCAAACATGGTGGAAAGTTATTATCATAACAAAGATTAAAAAGGGATACCTATGGGTTTTAGTGTTACTGGATCACATGTGATATTTTTCGTTGCCGCTCTTATCGTCGCAGGTACAGTATCTGGTATTTTTGTTGCTGTTACCACTAACATCAGTGGTTCATTCAATGAAAAAGGAAAACGAGTAGAAACACAATTGGATACTGAATTTTCTATCATCAATGATCCTGAAATGATCCCTTTATCAGATAATCAGTATATTTTTTACATAAGAAATACAGGTTCAAATAAACTAACTACCTCAAATGAAACAATGCAGGTATTTATCGATGGAGAAATCATCATCACAAACGCTTTTTCTTTTTCAAATATTTCACTCTACCCTTCAGAATACACCATGCTTCACATTAACAGCTCAATCATCACCTCAGGATACCATCAAATCCGTGTTGTTGGACCCTGTGGAGTTGATGATGATTTTACATTCAAAATATAAAAAGGTGACATCATGTTAAGAAATGCAAAATCGTTGATTTTAGAAAGAAATGGTGAAAAAGATGGTTTTGCTGAGCGATTTGGCATAGGAATACCCAATGGATCCCTTATCTTTATTGAGGGTGAAGAAGGAACTGGAAAAAGTATTTTCTGTCAACGATTTTGCTATTCTTTTCTAAAAAATGCAAACACCTGCTCGCTCATCTCAACACAATTTACCATCAAACGATTCCTCCGACAAACCGCATCAGTTGGATATAATGTCCGACAGTTCTTAATGAAAGGAAAATTCTTTTTTATATCTACAGAGGTCACTCTAGCTGAAACGCATCCTCGGGAAACATTTTTAAAACAATTACTAACGTTTCCTCAATTATTTGAAAATGATATCATTTTCATTGATTCAATCTCAAGCTTACTTAACAAAAGCCTAACAACAGAAAATCTTCCAGAGCTTACCAATTTTTTCAACCGATTAATTGGATCGGGAAAAATCATTTTTCTTACCGCAAATCACACCGAATGGGATGAAGAAATCCATCGCAGGTTCAAAATGATGACCGATGTTCATTTTAAAATTTCTAAAGAAAAAATGCCTGGCGTGGGCACGGTTCATAACATCTACCTTGAAAAATTCAATGGAGCAATACATAAATATGAACCGATGACCACTTTCTCCGTCAAACCTGGTGTTGGATTAACCATTGAATCCAGCGGAGTAGCCTTCTAAGCAGAGGAAAAAACATGGGGAAAATGACCGAAGCAGAGGAGAAAAAACTGTTAGAACAACACCCACATCTGCAGGCATATCTAGAAGAAGTAAAAAAGAGCATGGATCGCCCTGCATTTTATGAAGAATTAAACCGTGATCTCAAATCAATAGAAAATCCAAACATCATTTATCCCACAAAAGGTGTTGTCTTTATTCATATCTATCAAAAACCTGAAGCGGATTTCCTAGAATATCATTCCATTGAACCAGAATTATCCATCGAAGAAACAAAGAAAAGAAATCAAATTCTAGAACGCATTTTTGAAATCGCTCCTTTCAGAGAAAAAGTGAAAACAGATGAGGAAATCCGTCAGGCAATCTTACATTATTTAGATGAAATAACTACTACTAAAAAAATTTCAAGCAATTTTCTTATTGGGAAAAAAATCCAGACCACGGATTATGAAAAACAAAAAATCGAATATGACATCACTAAAGAAATCATCGGTGGTGGACCACTTGAATGTTTCATGAGAGATCCCTATCTAGAGGATATCCATATCATCACCGGCCAACGGGTTCATCTTATTCATAAAATATTTGATATGGTGGAAACAAACATCAACATCGATGAAAACTGGGCTAGTGATTTCTCCCAGGATTTCAGTGAAAAGATAGGAAGTCCCGTAAGTGAAGGACAACCCATCGCTGATGGCACACTTCCTGATGGCAGCCGGGTGAACATCATTCATAGCAAAGATATCAGCTTAAAAGGACCTACCATGACCGTGCGAAAATTCAGTGAAACACCACTAAGTGTCACTCAACTCATAAACTGGGGGACTTTTGATGTTTCAGTGGGAGCCTACCTCTGGCTCTGTCTGCAATATAGTCGAAGTCTTTTTGTCTGTGGAGAAACCGCCTCAGGAAAAACAACAACCTCCAATGCCATTATTCCTTTTATTCCACCAGAAAAAAAAATCTATTCCGTGGAAAACACTCCTGAAGTCATAGCACCACATGATGTTTGGCAACAACTTTTAACAAAATCCACTGGTCCAAAAGAATCCCATATTGATATGAGCGATTTGTTATTTGCTGGTCTTCGCTCACGACCTGATTATATTATCCCTGGTGAAACCCGGGGTGAAGAAGGACGAGTGGTCTTTCAGGCCATGCAAACCGGGCATCCGGTGATTACCACGTTTCATGCTGGATCAGTTACCAAAGTGATTCAACGGTTCACTGGTCATCCTATCAATGTTCCAAAGACCTTCATGGATAACCTTGACGTAGTCCTCATTCAAATGGCCGTTGAACGGAAAGGAAAACGAATCCGACGTGTATTATCCTTAGATGAAATCGAAGGGTACAACAAAGAAGTCGATGGTATCATCTCAAGAAAGGCATTTTTATGGAATGCAGCAGATGATACTCATGCATTCAAAGCAAATAGAAATAGCTACATTTTAGAACAACGGATTGCAAAAACCGCTGGTCTAAATGATACCATGAAAATCTATGAAGAATTTGATACCCGAAAAAAAATACTTCAACAGATGGTAGACCAAGAGATATTTGATTATTATCAAGTGGTAGACATCATCTGGAATTACTATCGACATGGAAAAGATGGACTTCCTTTTTCGCTATAGGAAATGAGTGCTGATGACACAATTACGTGAGAAAGAAATAAAGAACCTTCTGCAGAAAAATCCCCATGTTCAAGACTATTTAAATAATCTAGAAAAGGATAAAGAAATGCCAGGGTTTTATGCAACCCTTTCAACATCATTAAAATCACAACAACAAATCAATATTCTCTATCTAACTCGAGGATTTATTTTTGTGCATATCTACCCAAATGAAAACGGAAAAGGATTAGAATATCATGCAATCGAACCGAAACTAACCAAAGAAGAAACACAAAAAAAAGATGAATTACTTACAATAATCCTAGAAAACATCATTGAAAAAAAAAGTGCGGTGACTGATAAACAACTTAGAAAAAACCTAAGTGAACTCATTGATGAATACGTAATAGTAAGTAAACAGGTGCAAAAAACCAATTCCTCTAAAAACAAACTATTTCAACTCACAAAAAAAACCATTAAAGCAACTGATCCGCAAAAAAAGAAGATACAATATTATATCTTCAAGGAACTGCTGGGAGGAGCAAACATTGAATGTTTCATGCGTGATCCCTACATCGAAGACATTCATCTGATCGCAGGAGAACCCATTCATCTCATACACAAAATATTTGGAATGATTAAAACAAATGTCATTGTCTCTGAAAAAGAAGCACCTGCTTTTGCAAAAATACTGAGTGAACGAATGGGAACACCAGTAAGTGAAGGTCGACCCATCGTTGATGGAGTGCTTCCAGATGGAAGTCGGGGAAACATTATCTATAGTTCAGCAGTAAGCATCAAAGGACCTAGTATGACCATCCGCCGTTTCACCGAAAATCCCATTAGCGTCACCCAATTAATTAGATGCCAAACTCTTAGCCCGGGAATCGCTGCCTATCTCTGGCTTTGTCTGCAATATGGGCGCAGTTTTTTTCTCTGCGGCGGAACAGCTTGTGGAAAAACAACTACCATGAATGCGATCATCCCATTTATTCCACCGGAACGAAAGATCTATACTGCAGAGGGAACCCCTGAACTACAAGTGCCTCATACAGTATGGCAACGATTACTCACAAAAACCAGTGGTCCCTCTGAAGGCCAAGTTGATTTATTTGATTTACTCAAGGCAGCATTACGATCCCGTCCTGATTATATCATCCCTGGTGAAGTGCGAGGGGCAGAAGGAAACATTGTTTTTCAAGCAATGCAAACCGGGCATCCGGTGATGACCACCTTTCATGCTGGAGATGTCACTAAAGTCATTCAGCGGTTCACCGGTGATCCCATCAATGTTCCAAAAACATTCATGGATAACCTTGATTTTGTCTTTATTCAATTAGCCATCGAACGAAATGGGAAATTAATGAGACGATGTGTTTCCATCGATGAAATAGAAGGATACAATCGAGAAGTCGATGGTATCATGGCACGAAGGGCATTTGATTGGAAATCTGAAAGCGATGATCATGTGTTCACAGCTAACAAAAATAGTTTTATTTTAGAGGAAAAAATCGCAAAAAACGCTGGATATGTCGATACCGCTGAGATCTATGATGAATATGAACTACGAAAACAAATCCTGACACGAATGGTGGAAGAAGAAATCTTTGATTACTATGATGTGGTACAATCTATCTGGAGTTTTTACCGAAATGGAGCGGAGGGATTACCATTTTCAGTGGAATAAACAGAAAAAAAGAATCTACAAAAAAAACGAATGAGTTACCGATAAAAGAAACCGTTCACCATATTGAGGGAATTAAAGAACTTGAAATCGCTTACGCATCATTACCAGATAAAAAAGCCTTTATTCGAACCGTATTAATACCCTTGATAGCTCTAGGGATTCTTATTTGTGTCCTTCCTATTATTCTGCCATTATTAGGGCTAAGTATACTTGCAATCCAACCTATCATCTTTCCTATTGGTGGATTTCTGTGTATCATGCTTGGAATTCTCTATCCGTATATCACCTGGAAGAATAAGGAAGCAGATATCAATGGAAAAATTCATTTTTTTATTACTCATCTCCGGGTATTAGTAATCTCAGATCTCTCCCTCAAAGACATCATAAACATGCTTGGTGGAAACAATGCCTATGGAAGCCTGGGAGAGGAAATGAGAAAGATAAGTGTGCTCTCAGAGCAATGGCGGGTGCCTCTTGCTAAAAGCTTTCAGTTTTTATCAAAACGAACACCAAGCAAAATTCTTAAGGATTTTTTGGATCGTTTCTCACAGAGTTTAAACAGTGGTGTTGATCCTAGAGAATTCATCGAAACTGAGCAAGAAGCAGTCCTTGAGGACTATAAAACAATGTATGAAACCTCAAATGAAAACATCACTATTTTAAATGAGGTCTATGTAAGCCTGTTGATTTCAATTATCTTTGTGATGTCACTAGGTATTGTTCTTCCTATTGTTATCGGTGGGGAGGATATGAACACCTTTGTTTATCTATCCTCATTTCTTCTTATCATAACCGAAGGATTACTATTATATTTATTAAGAGCAATGATCCCGCCAGATGAAATATGGCATGTCACCGGTCAACGGGGAAAAACAGAGAAATATTTACGACATTTATTTCAAATAACGATTATTGGAAGTATTGGTCTTGGTATATTGCTTTTTATTCTTTATGTCATTCAATTCCCCATTATTACTTCTATTCCTTATGAAATCCTATTTGCTCTCTCTGTTACCCCATTGATTATACCTGGATTGAAAACGTTTCTTGTGGAAAAACAATTAGCTAGAAAAGAACGGAATTTTCTTTCTTTTCTTCCTTCACTTGGATCCATCTCCACTATGCGAGGTGGAAAGATCAATGAATCGGTGTATTATCTCAGTCAAAAAGACTATGGTGTTCTCACCAGACATGTAAAGGATTTATACAAACGATTACGAACACGAATCAATGATAATCATTCCTGGGAATGGTTCGGTGTGGACACGGGTAGTAATCATATACAACGATCCAGTGAAATGTTTCGACAGGCCACCGCTGCATCAGCTAATCCACGGAAAGCATCAAGAATGATAGCTGAAAACATCAGAAAAATCCGGGATCTCCGAGTAAAAAAACTTTCTGTAGTCAATACATCAGCTGCTCTTTTTGCTGGAATCACCTTTGGTATCGCGTTTAGTGCTTACACATCACTTGTTATCGCCCGGCATCTTAATGAAATACTTCTTGAAGGAATGGCTGGTGATCCCTTCTCTGAAACAACTATTGATGTCGGTAGTATTCTTACGGCAATGGACCCGCAGATGTTTATGAACACCTTCATTGTCGTTTTTATCGTTCTTATCATCCACAGTTTTATGATGGCATTAACCATTCGGATGCTAAGGGGAAGCCACAAGCTTCTTACTCTGCTATATTTTGTTCCATTGGTTTGGATAGTAGCTATTACCGCTGCAGCAATCAGTATGGTGCTTGGTGGTTATTTAGGTATGTAAACTCCACCGAAAAAGAGGGCTCTAACAAAAAAATAGTATTATGGTTGAAGCTGGATGATTCGATCGGGAAAACAAGCAGGAGTGGTGAATCGAACAGTTCCACTCATCCCCATCTCAGGGGATACTACTCCCTGAATCTTGGTTCTTGGTGAGAGCCCAGAGAATGCTTTTGTAGAGTTAATTACAATTGAAACAATATCATAGGTATCAATGACAGGATTCGCTGCTGAACATGATTGATCTGAATCCCTAATCACCACCAATCCAAATTCATTTGATGCAAGAAGACTTGTATCAATTGACTGAAACAAACTATCAGTTACTGTCTCTGCAAAACAACTTTGATTATACGAAAAAATAATTTTTTTATTGGCATCAGAAATTGAAACTGTTATCATCGATAGATCTATATCGCTACTTCCAGCAATTGGTGAAAGAAAAAGAGCCATTTGAGTTATTTTATTTTCATGGTGAAAACCAGTCACCTGTGTAACTTTTATACCAGATGAGATATCATCCATGGTTTCTTTCCCAGTTTTCATGGCTTGTCCTTGCAAACCATCCATGGTCTGCAGAAGAACGGATGCAGCAATACCGGCAACAAGGATCATAGCAATAAAAATAATCATTGTCCCTATACCTATCGCTGCCGAATCAGCATTAAGAATAGAACTAGACCCATCCAATCGTCTGCATCCCATCATGTACGATAAAACATAACAGATAATCAAATAAAAAAGCTGTGGTCAAAAAAAATAAAAAAATGGAAGAAAAAAATCTTCCAAACTCATTTTATTGAAGATCATAGACTTCATCAGTCAATGATGCTGGCACCCTAAAAGAAATAATACCAGCAGCACCATCTTCAGGAACAATCCTTCCAGTAATCTCTGTTCTTTCTGAAATCCCCGAAAAGGTCGCAGTCACATTCACAGACAACGAAACTTTATCTCCTCTGTTAATCACTGGAGTAGCTCCACTACAAGAATTATCAGCATCTTTGAGTTCGATAATCCCAAATTCTGAGGCAGTTAAATCATCGAAGACATCAGTTGAAAAAATACCTGCTGCAGCTGGTGTATTAAAAATTGGGGTTGTATCATAGCTTAATACATATTTGTTAGTTCCATCTGAAAGTTCCAATACGGCTGTTGAAAGATCAATGTCTTTCGATCCAGATCGAGGCCTTACCGTGATAGTCATATTGTCAATTGTGCTGCTAGTTACATGACCAAGAACATCGATTACCTCAAGACCCGTAGCTACTTCATCAGTTGTATCCTGTCCAGTGGTCATTGCCTGTGATTCAAGTCGAGAACTGGTCTGTATAAGAACAGATGCAGCAATACCCGCAACAAGCACCATCGCAATAAAAATAATCATCGTACCAATACCAATCGCACCAGATTCATCACGACCAAATAATTTTAATAATTTATTCATTCATATCAACCTCCTTATTGTAAATCATAGACTGTATCTGAGTATGATGCAGGTGTGGTAAAGGAAATAATTCCTGCTGATCCAATCTCTGGAATAACCTTACCAGTCACCTCAGTTCGTTCAGCGATTTCAGAAAAACAAGCAGCTGTATCGACAGTCAATACTACTTTATCCCCACGGTTAATAACAGGATTGTAATGACTCAATGAACTATCGGGATCTTCCAAGACAATAATGCCGAATTGACTATCTTCAAGATTACTGATATTTCCAGTGTTAAACAAATTTGCATCAGCATCGATACTTGCATTAAAATGTTCAGCTGGATCTGCGGTTTCACCGGCATAATCATAAGTTAAAAGAACCTTAGTAGATCCATCAGTCAACTCAATTATGGTATGGTTCAAATCAATATCTGGAGAACCAGCACGAACTCTCACCGTAATGCCAAGCATATCGATATCAGTTTCAACATGTCCACTCACATCATCAACACTTAAACCACCTGCTACTTCATCAGTTGTATCCTGTCCAGTGGTCATTGCCTGTGATTCAAGTCGAGAACTGGTCTGTATAAGAACAGATGCAGCAATACCCGCAACAAGCACCATCGCAATAAAAATAATCATCGTACCAATACCAATCGCACCAGATTCATCACGACCAAATAATTTTAATAATTTATTCATTCATATCAACCTCCTTATTGTAAACTCATAATATTATCCGTGTATGATGCCGGAGTTCGAAACGCAATTATTCCTGCTGATCCTTCCTCAGGAATTACTGAACCCCAAATATCAGTTCTCTCAGCTATATCACTAAATCCAGCGTTTGTATAAACCGTAAGCAATACTTTATCCCCACGATTAATTACTGGTGAACTAGCGGTGCAAGAACCATCGGCATCCTCCAAGACAATAATACTAAATTCTGATGAAGATAAACCAGAATAATGTGTTTCTGTAAACAAATCAGCGCCAATACTGCCCGTATCAATGAAATCCGTACTTGAATAACTTAATACCAGTTTAACACTTGAATTAGAAAGTTCCACCATGGCCTGAGAAAGATCAATTTCTTTAGATCCCGACCGAGGTCTGACCTCTATAGCCAATCTTGAAATATCGCTACCAGAAGCAGCATATCCGGATACACTTTCAACAGAAAGCCCAGTTGCTACTTCCGCTGTGGTTTCTTCACCAGTAGTCATTGCTTGTGATTCAAGTCGAGAACTCGTCTGTATAAGAACTGATGCTGCTATACCTGCTACTAAGACCATGGCGATAAAAATAATCATCGTTCCTATGCCAATGGCCCCTATATCCTTTTCGTTGGACACTCTAAATAGTCGTCTCATTTTTTTGCATCCCACCTTTTCATATTTATTTTTTTTATCATTTCATTGGAGTGCATAAGTTATAGAGATTTTTTTAGAGTGCAACCTCAAATAAGACCCGCCTGTTATTATAGTTTATTTGCATTTGCATACGTTAAAGTGTATGCAGATACATATGCAACGAAAGAGGGTCCTTTAAAAATATCATATTATTTTTCAGAAAAACATTTGTTATATCAAAAATAATGTCTATTAAGCTATTGTTTATGATTTTTAGTTGTCTTAATAATTCTTTTTTCTAAAGTATCAATTTCATATTCAAGTTGCATAATCATCAAATCGACACCATATGATTTCATAATCTCATTTGAAGGGTCACTAATCCTTGATGAAATCTCCTTAAAAAAGAAGGGACCAGCATTCTTTCCCAGTGATTGATTTACTTTTTGGATATAATCTTTGAGAGCATAACAAAGCTTCTCAGTTTTTATTTTTTCAACATTTTTTTTCCAATAAACAAAAGTCTCTTCTTCACTAAATCTTATATCTACAAAATGAAATGATGATAAAAAAGGATATTGATCATGCAAGTCTTCTTTTAGTGATTGCATAAGGTAATAGGTGTACCCCTCAGTTGTTTTTCTACTGGAAATTTTGTAAAGTGTATCGAATATTTCCCGGACAATTATTGCATTGTTAGCCATAGCATTTCCCTCCGACAACATCATAGTTGACAACCATCTAGTTTATGTAACATTGAATTGATTGGTAAGTTTATCAATTAAATATCTATTTTGCTTCCTAGTTTAGTTATTGTGTATAGAACAATTGTTTTAAAAAAATTTTGGAGCATTTATTAGTCAGATCTGATGAAAAAAAAAGATTACCATAGGCTAAGGACAGGATCAACCGAAAATGGTATCTTTATATCCAGCTCTTTTTTAACGCCTGTAGACGGATACAGATTTATCTTGATAGTATCACCTCTTTGAAGCTTTAATGAAGGCGGTACATTAAATATGATGAAGAGGCGATCTGAATGTTGATTTATCAGATGGGACTGCTTCATTGAATTATCCTCATCAAATATACTTAAAATTCCAAAGGAACTATTCCCTAAATCCCCCCATAAACCATGGTTGAATAGTGTTTCATTAGAAATATCTGCACAGTATCCATTCGGATATAAAAAAATGATTTGATTGCCATTAGATAGCTCAATCATAAGCTCTGAAAGTTTGATATTTGTTGAAAATTGAGGGTGAATTTGAATAGCAATTTGTTTGATCAGTCGATCCTGTTGAACCCGGTGGAATTTTCCTATGATATCATCTATATTCATATAGCTAGAGACATCATCATAAACGGTTTCAATCATTTCTTGAAGGTCTTCCTCAGTTATTTCTTCAGTTGTTTGTGTATCCTCATAAAGCGTAGCAGAGGAAACGATAATAGTAGCAGCAATTATTGCTATGATAAGCATTGTGAAAGATACTAAGGATTTCATAATATTAGTTGCCTCAGTTTTTTATGTTGATTTAATAATATAAAATACTTTTTATTTTTATAATAAGATCCTCTATAAAAATTCTTTATGTGTTGAGAAAATGCTAAAATGGCAAAAAGATAGATGAGGCTATAACAATAGAAGAACCCATTTTTTATATTTCCATAATGGACAACTGCATCTAATCTTATCTGTGTCTTTTCTCAAAAAAACTGACAAAATAACAATTTGTGACTTTTTCAAAATGAAGAAAAAACGCTGAATCTTTAAATACCATTTCTTGAGAAACATTAACACGAAAGACATTGACCGGAATGAAAGAAACTTCCGGGCAGTGAAATGGAATGGAAGGTGAAATGGAATGGAAAAAAAACATTTGGATAAGCTGGTCGGTCAACCCAGCAAAATAGTGACACGTGAACCAGGTGAACAAAACGTCAAAGTCATCAATGGAATCCTTGAAGGCGTGGACTACAGGGCAGGTTTTGTCATCATCGATTCAAATCAAGGTTTTGGTGCATTACGAATAGAAAACATTATTGCTATCAAACCAAGTCAAAAACACAAAAAATCAATTGAAAAAAACGATCAAGCCATGGTAGGAATAGGAACACTCATCGTATTCATCGCCATGATTCTTGTTGCAGCTGTAGCTGCTAGTGTCATCATTCAAGCAAGTGAAAGCCTTCAGCAAAAAGCACAAAATGTTGCTACCCAAACAATTCGAGAGGTTTCTGCAGGATTAGTCATCACAGATATAACCGGTTTTACCAACACAAACAAAACTGAAATCACCCATCTTGCTTTAACTGTTCGACCACGAGCAGGTTCAAACGACATTGATCTAAGTCTTTGCACTCTTACCACCCTTTGTAATAATTTGTCACTTCTCACCATTGATGAGAATCTCGTCGCATCAGTTAACACAGACAATAAAAGCGTATTCAAAACACCTGTTAGTCCAGGAAGTGATGAAACAATAATTGGTGAATCCAGCAAAACAAAATTCGGCGTGATATCTATCCATGACCCAGATAACTCAATAACCTCAACCCAGGGAATGAATAGCGGTGATAGAATCTTTGTCATCGTTAATCTTTCAGCGATAATTACAGATGAAGGCGGGCTCTCACCGAGAGAGAGTATCTCTGGTGAACTACAACCAGAAACAGGAGCCCCAGGTGTATATGATATCACCGCCCCCGCAGTGTTTGCCCATCGGATTATACCATTACTTTAAATATAATCCTCATTACCATCAACCCCCCCTCCCCCTCTCTTTTTAAAGACTTAATTATTTTTTAAAAAATACTTTCAATTTCATATCAAACACCTAAAAAAAATAAAAAAGTATTTGAATCTTATTTTCATAAGCATCAATGGTTGGTCGCGGAAAAACTGGGGGAAGAGCTTATGGAATTATCATCATTAATGGCACAAAACGTTCTAAATGAAAATAAAAAAACATCTCAATCAACAAATGATAACGTGAATCCCTCACCACAATCATTGCAGGATCTTATCGATTTAATTCAATTTACAGAAACTATCTCAACGAAACTATCATATAGGGATTCTCAAAGAGAAACATTTCAAAAAATATTAGATCAATTCCGTAACCTCTCAAATTACTCTCTTGCCATTCTCCTTTTATCAGAAGATAAAAAACATCTTATTATTTTTGGCACAACAGAAAATAAAAAAAGATTGAAAAAGGCAGAAAAAACCGCCGCAATTACAACAAAAAAATATAGGATACCCCTTTCTAAATCTGAATCATATAAAAAGGTCATTTATGATCAAGAAACCATTGTTGTGCCAACCAAGAAAATTCCATTAGAATTACTTCCCAAACAAATCGGCAAAGCCATTATTCATCTCCTAGGCTATGATGATGAAAGACAACAATGCATCATCACTCCACTAAAAAAATATAACGACATCATTGGTGCGTTAGCAATAGGCTCAAATGAACTCGGTAACTATTTTTTATCAACAGTGAAACATTTTGCAAATCATATCAAAAACACTTTGGAGCATGCTGATGAATATCAAAAAAGAAAGAAACAAAAACAAATGCTATCAACATATAAACTAGCCGTGGAAAATGCTCAGGATATGGTTACGGCAGTGAATACTAACTTTGAATATATCCTAGCAAATAAACCATTTTTAACATATCATAATCTTACTGAAGAAGAGGTGTTAGGTACTCATATATCTAACATTCTAGGCCGTAAAACATTCAGTGAAATTAAACCCGCACTATCAGCCTGTTTTCAAGGGAAAAAAGTTAAATTTGAAATGAATAAAACCTATCCAAAGCAAGGCAAACGCGATTTAAAAGTTTATTATTATCCATTAAAGGATAAAACCAATGATATTATTGGAGCCGCGGCTATTATCAGTGACATCACTGAAAGAAAAAAAGCAAAAAAAACGATTGATAAACAGAAAAAAGATATGCAAACTCTTTTAGATTCCGTTCCATCAGCCATCTATTTCAAAGATACAAAAGCTCGATACACAAAAGTAAACAAAAAATTCTGCTCCATAATTAAGATTCCAAAACAAAAAGTGATAGAAAAAACAGCTTTGGATATCTTTCCTAAAAAATACGCAGATCAATACTATAAAGACGACCTGGAAGTACTTAAGTCTGGAAAAGCAAAATACAACATTGTCAAACCTTTGCCCAATGGAAATGAGGAAGCATGGATAAAAAGCGATAAACTTCCATTAAAAGATGAAAATGGGGAAACAATAGGGATTATTGGGCTTTCTAAAGATATCACTAAGCAACAACGATTTCGAGAAAAATATTGGGAATCAGAACAAAAATACCAAACATTAATACAGGCAGCTCCCGTTGGTATTGGTCTTGTCGATGAGAACGGTACCATTATTGATATGAATCCGGCCATGAAACAACTCACGGGTTATAGTAAAGATGATTTTGATTTTAGAAACCATTATCTCTGCAAAAAAGATCGAGAAAAGTTAAAAACCATTCTCAAAGATAAAAAATCACTTCGAAATTATGAAATAAAACTTCAACGGAAAAGTGGGGAAACATATCATGCCTCACTTGATGTTGATACTATTTCTTTAAATGGAAACAAGTTATATCTTACTATTCAACGTGATATTAGCTCCATAAAAAACACTGAAAAAAAATTAAAAAAAACACATGAAACATTAACTCAACTTCTTAAACAAAGAGAAATTCTCATCGAAGAAATCCATCATCGAGTGAAAAATAATCTACAGATTATCACTAGTCTCATCGATCTGCAAAAAGAAAATGAGCGAAAATGTTACAATGATAAATTTTACACGGAATTAAAAAATAGAATTTATTTGATGGCGCTTCTCCATGAACAACTCTACCAATCAGATGATTTCAAAACCATTGTCCTTAGTGATTATATCAAAAATATCACAGATAACATAGAACAAACATATAACACCTCAAATAAACAAATTTCAATATCCGTTTCAAATAATAAAGACAGTATCAGTTTTAAAAAAGCAATCTCCTGTGGACTGATCATCAATGAACTGGTATCAAATGCGATCCAACATGCATTTCCTCAACAACGAAAAGGAATAATAACCATCAATATAACTTCATCAAAAAAAGATCATCTCATCAGTATAAAAGATAATGGAATTGGATTTTCAAAATCTTTTGATCCTCAACAGAATCAAACACTTGGTCTACAACTGGTCAATATGTTAATACAGCAACTAAAAGGACACATAGAAATTACCAATGAGGAGGGAGCACACATTTCCTTAACAATTCCAAGGAACAATGGAGGGAAAAATCAATGAATGAAAAAGAAAAGATTCTCATCGTTGAAGATGAAACCATCGTTGCTAAAGATTTGCAACAAAAATTAACAAAACTAGGATATGATGTTCCCGCCACCATTTCAACTGGTGAAGATGCTATCCAACAAGCAGAACAATTAGATTTAAATTTAGTGCTCATGGACATTAAATTAGGTGAAGAAATGGATGGTATCCAAGCAGCTGAAAGGATTCATGATCAATTTGATATCCCGATTATTTTTCTTACTGCCTATGGGGATAAAAAAACCCTTGAACGAGCAAAAAAAACAGAGCCATATGGATACGTCATGAAACCATTCAACATCAAAGAACTGGACAGCAATATTCAAGTAGCATTACATAAAAATAAAATGGAGAAAAAAGTAAAACAACATTATCAATGGATGCTCAACACGTTACAACACATGGGAAATGCTGTAATAACAACTGATGAAAACCAAAAAATAACCTTTGTAAACGCCGCTGCAGAAAAACTTATTGGCATTGGAAAAAAAGAGGTCATCAATCAGTCAGCAGATACCTGCATACAAGTGGTAAACGGTGAAACAAACGAAAAAATCTCCCTTTTTTCAGTTTTAACAAATAATGAAAAGAAAAAAAATCACTTAAATGAAATTCAAGATCTAATTCTCACTAGTAAAGATGGGAGAAAAATGATTATTGATATCAATGCGTCATCCATCAAAAAATTGGATGGATCCATTGATGGTTTTGTGCTCTACATACAAGATGTTACTGAGCAACGAGAAGGATACAAGGTTTTACAAAAGGTTTCAAAAGAACTGAAACGAAGGGTAGAAAAAAGAACCGCGGAACTAAGAGAAACGAATGAATCACTTGAAAAACAAATCATTGAACGGAAAAGAGCAGAGGAAAAAGCAAAAGAAATGCAAACATCAGTGGAAAACATCATTAACAGCACTTCAGAAATCATTATCGCTCTTGATAGCTGTAATAGAGTAGAATATTGGAATTCTTCTGCTCAAAGATTAACCGGTTACAAAAAAAAGGATGTCTACGGAAGATACATCACCAAACTTCCTTTCGTTGATGATTCAAAGACGTTAAAAGATATTATTGATAGCGTTCATGAATCAAAAGAAGTTATCTCTCAGAAACTGGTGATGATTACCAAGGATTACTCAAAAAGAATACTGAATTTATCTTGTGCCCCACTTCATACTAATCATGAAAAAAAAGGAATCGTCTTTGTTGGAAAAGATATTACCTATGATTGGGAAAGCCATCATAATCTGCTTATTGGCCATAGTTATATCATCGCTGAAAAAAACAATAGAAGCTCCCTTGATTTATTTTCCAATCTTATTTTCTCTGATTTCAATGGTGTTTATATCACCAGATCACATCCAAAAAAACTAAAAGAAAACTTATCCACAGATAAAATCAAACCAATATTTATTCGAAAAAACCCATTAAAAGAGTATCAAACCATATCCACACCGGCTGAATTTTTAGATGAAATCAAAACATATGCCACAACAAATGAAAAAACAGTGTTGTTTGTAGATGGTCTTCATTATTTTTTGAGCACAACAACATTTGATGAAGTATTAACCACATTATATGACATCAATGAAATCATATCAGATTCCTCAATTATGCTCTTATTATATTTTGATCCGCAATTGTTTGCTTCAGATGAATTAGCAATACTTCAGAATGAATTTGAACCATTACCCAGTAAAAAGGTCGAGGACATCAAAATAAAGGATGAATTATTTGATATTCTAACTTTTATCGAAAAGGAAAACAAGAAAAATGCATTGGTTTCTCTGAAAAAAATAATGTCACAATTTAATATCGTCTATTATACTGCTTCAAAACGAGTGAAACAACTGGTGGATGAAGGCCTTGTTTTCACCAAAAAATATGGGAAATCCCGTGTAGTTCATCTCACGGAAAAAGCAAAAACACTCTTAACCCATCGAGAAACAGTCTAATAATCAAATCATTCGTTCAGACCTTTCTCTGTCGAATCATAAAAACAGATGTTTTACTGACGATAAAAAGCAGCATAATAATCAAGAGCTCAAAACCAATGGGAAGATATAACTGCACAAAAAGTAATAGCAATCCTAAGAGGAATACAAAAATCACATAACCAATGATTCCGATAAACGAATTTTTTTGGTACACAGTTTTATCATTGCTATCAAACATCGTTTTTCCAGGGTTTACAGCATCACAATCCATTTGAATCATGTTATATTTTATCACAATAGTATTTAAATCTAGGATGGAAAACGGTCAGATTGACAAAAAAACAAATAATGAAAATAATTTATAGTAAAAAATCAGATAAAAATTCTTGTATTTTAATTCTTTTTACACTGTATTTTATACCATTTTAAAGGTATCTATTAATAGCTCCTTTCACTCTTTTCTTGTTGTCTATAGACCCTAGAGGGTGGATGTGGGATAGCCAAGTCGAACATTCATAGTATTATGCTGTTGGAGTGCCAGCATGATACAAAGGAAAGGAAAATTGGGAACATTTGTGAGGAGGGGCTCCTCACAGCAAGATAACATACAAAACCAATTTCACGGCTTTCCCTACCACATCTCCACCTACATTAATTGGATGAAAAACAGGATCGGATTAAATATTAGTTGTGGAAAAACAGGGACGGGAGTTGGTGAAACCATTGAAACTACCAGTAACAAATATCATTTTTATCCTTTTTTAGGTGAATAAGAAACATGGGAGAAAAACTAAAAACTCTTAGGATACAAAAATCCAATCTTCCAAATCCTCATGTAAGAGAGAATCAAAAGACGACATCGTATCACATAAATCAAGAACTTTACCCCGTTGAACAATCGCAAGATTCAAAAGAACTAACTCTCCACAGGAAAATCGATTATCTCCTAAAAGAGAAAAAAAATCCCTTTGATTTCTATCATGAGAAAGAAAAGGCCAAGCATCTTCTTCAAAAATTAATGTTAAACATCCATCAAGAAATATCCAAAGAAAAAATCTACCATTTAATTTGTAATGAGTTCAAAAAAAATCAACAGATTCATGTTTTTATCATATATAAACAAAGAAACAATAACAAATACTCATTCATCGCATCATTTGGTCTAAAGAAATTTTTAGAAAGATTACAAACTGATGTTTCACCTTCAATTGATAGAATCATTGAACCATTCGAAAAACAATTCAAAACACTTGATGCTTTTCTTTTAGATATTTTTCCTGAAAATGAAATTATTTCCCATTCGCAATCAGATGATATATCAAATCAAATCTGTTATATAACTCCCATAAATAATGAAAAAATTACTGATTTAATTGGGATAACAATGCCACAAAAAGACCTAGATCTTTCCTCCCAAATTGAATATCTTGCCAGGCATATTTGCCTCAGAACAGAACATACTCCAAACATAAAAGTCAACCAAAATCAAGATGCTGTCAACAGAGAACCTTTCACGACCCCTAATAATAAGAATGGAAATAATCTAATAGTAAATTTAAGTCACGATCTCAGAAATTCACTGAACCCATTGCTTAACTTATTACCTATCTTGATAGATTCAAATGATATACATTCTCAGGATAAAATAATTCATGTAATCGAAAAAAATGTGTCGCATATTCAGAAACTTGTGGAAAAAGTAAAACAAATCGCTTATCTTAAATCATCAAAAACTCGTTTTTCTAAAAACCAAATCAACATCTCCAAGGAAATGAATCTTATCCTTTGCAACCATTTTTCAGAGATACAACGAAAACAATTACAGATAAAAAAACAATATACCGATAACATTTTGATTGAAGCAGATTCAGATCTTATCAAAATCGCGCTCTCCCATATTTTAGAAAATGCCATCCAGTTTACCCCTAATGAGGGACTAATTAAAATTACAATAACAAAAAACAATGAGTATATTTTATTCTCCGTTCAAGATTCTGGTTTAGGCATGAGTCAGAATCAAATACACCATGCATTCGATGAATTCTACAAGGCCGATGAATCACGTCAAAATCTTGATGGAAATGGATTGGGACTTACAATTTGTAAATACATTATTGAAAAGCAAAATGGCAAAATTTGGTTAGAGAGCCCCGGGATTAATCAAGGAACAACCGTTCACATTAAATTCCCTATAATCCAGATATCTAAATAATTTAATAGATAAAAATACATTTTTTTGGACCAAAAACATACTTTGGGGAAAATATTTAAATATAATCTACTAATTTTAGATTGATGGAAGGTCTAGGTGAGAGATGGTTATTTTGTATTTTGCCTCCTTTGAATACGAAAATTTTTTTCCACTAGACCCTCCACCTCCCTTTTACCATGTTTAATCATCTAAATCGAACTATCATCAGCCAATCGAAAAAAACAGATACATTCTCTACTGAACCATACCTCAACATAGAATATACAACCTTAAAACATATAAAAGAATACACGATGTCCTAGCTAATAATTTAACTTGGGCCAATGGTCTAGGGGTTATGACGTCGCGCTTACAACGCGGAGGTCGCCGGTTCAATTCCGGCTTGGCCCATTAAGTAAATAATTGGAAAAGTAAAAATAAAAATAAGCTTTGTACATGAGTAACAACTCTGTAAGAGAATCAATTAGATTGCTTAAACAGGGTCTTTTTTTAGAAAATCAACAAGTTTCTCTAGAGACTTGCCCCGATGGGAGAAACCATTTTTTTCTTCTGTATCCATCTCAGCAAAGGTTCTTTCCGAGGATGATGGAATAAAAATAGGATCATACCCAAACCCTTTCTCACCTTTTTTTATATTTGAAATAAATCCTCTGCATTCACCCACAAATAGCCATGGACCATCATTTGGATCAGCATAGGCAAACACACTCCGAAAAACAGCAGAACGATGAGTATGCTTTCTTTCATTCAACAAAGAAAGAATTCCATCCAATCCAATAGTATGATACACATATGATGAATAGACACCAGGAAATCCATCTAAGGCATCAATAAATAAGCCTGCATCCTCCAAAATAAATGGATGATCGACCAATCCCTTTACATGATGAACGCCAAATCGTGCCACCTCCTCAAGAGACTCTGTTTGAATTTCAGGATAACCAAGGTTTTTTTGAATAACATCATATCCCAATGGATGTAACTTTTTGATCACTTCATTTACTTTGCCTTTATTACTCGTAATAAAAAAAATTTTTTTCATCGATATCTTCCTCTGCGAACAATATCCTCAATTTTCGTTTTTACTTCAGTAGCATCTTGATCATAACACTTAGCGTATCCATCAAACACAAACGAAAAATCAGATGAATATACTGAATGCGTTGATTCCATCGCCTCCATTAACACATGTAAATCAACACCTTTTGCTTCAATATCTGGATTTATCTCACCAAGACCAAAATCAAAAAAATAAATCCTATCATCCAATAACATAAGATTAGAGGTTGTAATATCTCCATGAATGATATCATTATTGTGAAGAATTGCAATAGTATTTCCAATCTGATTACAAATCTTTTTCCGCTGTGATAACGAAAGATCATTATAGATATCCTTTACCCGTTTTCCCATCAAATATTGCATGGTTAACACACCACCAGCTAGATCAATATCAAAAATTATTGGAACACTTACTCCCTGCTGTCGAGCAAGTATCATCAATTTTGCTTCATCTCTCGTGCGAGTGCTAATTAACCGATTATCTATCTCTTTGATCCGATATCTTTTTCTCATACGAATTTTTTTTACCACCGGTATTCTAAAATAAGTAGAAGCAATTATTTTTGCTTCCGCACCTTGAAATAACAATTCATCCTCAACCACGCCAGGTTACCTCCACCATGTCTGTGCGAAACCGCTGATCAATAATTGTATCCTCAATACTCATTCGAATACCACTATTAAACATGATATAACCCAACCAGGCAATCATAGCTCCATTATCAACACATACCCGTTTATCTGGAACAAAAAATGAGGCATCACGATCCTCAGCCATCAATTCAACCATTTCCCGTAATCTCATATTAGCGGCAACACCGCCACCTAATAATACCTCATTTTTCTCAGTATGAGCCATCGCTCGCTCCGTTACTTCTGTTAATGCCGCAAACATGGTTTCCTGAAGCGAAAAACAAATATCCTCCAAGGTCTTGCCTTTTTTATGTTGTTGCAATGCAACCGTAAGTAAACCAGAAAAAGCGATGTCCATACCCTTGATACTATAGGGCAATGGAACAAAATTTTTTCCTTTTTTTGCTACCTGTTCAATAGTAGGTCCACTGGGAAAAGACATTCCCATATTTCGGCCAAATTTATCTAAACAATTACCAACGCCAATATCAAGAGTTTCTCCAAAAACACGATATTTTCCTTCCGCAAATCCAATGACCTGCGTATTTGCTCCAGAGGTATACAGAAGCACTGGATCATCACACGCTGGTAACGTTCCTCGACCTATTTCTAGATGAGCAACACAATGATTAACCCCGATAATAGGTTTATCTAATGATAGAGCCAATGCTCTTGCAGCTGTAGCTGCAGTTCGTAAACAGGGACCAAGACCCGGGCCTTTTGAAAAAGAAATAAGATCGATCTTTTTCTTATCAATACCTGCCTCAGAAAGTGCATCATTTATCAGCTTAGAAACATATAATGCATGATGATTAGCGGCTTCACGAGGATGAATACCTCCTTTTTCAGGATGATAGGTCTTCATCACATTAGCATAGATATGACATAAATCATTATCATTTTCCACAATACCAATACCAATGGTATGGGCCGTTCCTTCAATACCAAGCGTAATCATGGTCTGATACCGTGAAACATGGCTTAGGTAAAAATAGGTTTGGTAACAACAAAAAAAATAATAAACCGCATCAATAGAACGAATTTAGAAAAAATACTTTAATTTCACCCCCATCATTTTTAAATCAATACAATATCAGGTATATTGATATCAAATGGTAGTCAATATCGAACGTTTATTTTCAGAAAAAGCAAAAAAAATAAAAACTTCACAGATACGGGAACTATTAAAGCTGACACAAAGTCCAGATATCGTTAGTCTTGCTGGCGGACTTCCAAATGCAAAAGCATTCCCTGTAGAAAGCATTCATCAATGTGTAGAAAACGTTTTTAAAAAAAACATTACCACTGCATTACAATATGGTACAACTGAAGGTCTTCCCCCATTACGAGCAGCACTTGCTGAACGAATGCGAAATAAAAAAAAGATGAACTGTGAAATGCATGATATTCTAATTACCAATGGCGCCCAACAAGCACTATCCCTTCTTGCTTTTATTCTGATTGATCCTGGTGATACCTATCTTACCGCAGTCCCTGCATATCTTGGAGCAGTGCAAGCATTTCATGCTTTCGAAGCAAACTGTGAATCAATCCCTATGGATGATGAAGGAATTGATATTGCATCATTGCGTAGAAATCTCAAACGCTTACATCACACCGGTATTATTCCAAAATTTTTATACACCGTTCCAAACTTTCAAAATCCCTCCGGTGAAACAATGACCCTTGATCATCGGAAGCAACTTTTAGAAATAGCTAGTGAATATGATTTTATCATCATCGAAGACGACCCCTATGGAGACATTAATTTCTCTGAAGAAGTTTTACCCTCCATCAAATCATTTGATACAAAGGGAAGAGTGGTTTATCTGAGTACGTTTTCTAAAATTATGGCACCAGGTTTCCGACTGGGCTGGACTGTTGCATCCCAACAAATTATTCATAAACTCACCCTGGCTAAACAAGCTATGGATCTTTGTACTAATGTGTTTTCACAATATATTGCTTGTGAATATTTAGAAGGTGGTTACATCGATGATCATGTCGAAAAAATAAAAAAATTATACAAACACAAACGAGATGTAATGCTTAACGCCTTGGAGAAACACTTTCCGGAAGAGGTTCATTGGACTTTTCCAAAGGGAGGAATGTTTATCTGGATTACGTTACCAAAAAAGATCAATACCCATATAATGTTTCAAAAAGCATTAGAGAAAAAAGTAGCCTATGTCGCAGGTGATGCTTTTTTCCCAGAAAACGCTCAATACAATTCAATGAGGCTAAATTTTTCCTACTCCGATGATAAAGACATCAAAAAAGGAATAAAACGATTATCAGAAGTGATCAAAGAGGAACTTGCCTGTAAATATGAACATGGACCCTGCACCGGTGAAGGAGTATAATAAAAAAATCATGTTTTATGGATTAACCCCAATAGTAATCTTAATTCCTTCGATATCCCAGGTTTTCACTAGTTTACCTGTTGGTTTCTGGCTGAAAACAAGGGATTTTGACCGAGTTTCATCCTGAATATATGATTCCCATTTACAAAGATCAGTTTTTTTCTCATCAGGGATAAAAAGCGAAGTCATAATATGCTGTTCAACATCAAGATCAAGTTCCTTTCTCATCGATTGAATACGACGAACAATCTCCCGAGCAAAACCTTCAGCTTCCAGTTCTTCAGTTAATTCAGTTTCAAGCAGAAGTACTGCATCACCGGTTTCTGTACGAGCGATATGTTCTTTTTCCTGTTCGACCATATCAAAATCATCCAGGGTTAAGGAAATCATTTCATCATCTATCTGAATCTCAATGGTACCATCTTTTTTTAACTGCTGATACAGTTTCTTTGCATCCATTGACTGCAGTTGAGAAAAGACCTGTTTTGCTTTTCCCTTTAATCGTGGTCCAAGCACTCCATAATTTGGTTTTACCTTTTGAGTCATAAATTTATCAGTGTTTCGATCAAAGACAATCTTTTTCACATTTATTTCTTCATTTAATAAATCAAGAAGTGGCGTGATTTTTTGTTCAACTTCTTTGCTGCAGACCAATGTTGCCTGAGAAAGAGGATAACGAACTTTGATACCAATCTTAGATCTTAATGCTCGGCCAACTTCTACCAATGTTCGAATCTGCTGCATCCCTTCTTCCAGTTCTTCATCCACATACGTTTTTTCATACGTTGGATAATCACAAAGATGAACACTTTCCTTCATATCCTCCGTGTGAAGATTTTGAAACATTTCCTCAGCGATAAATGGTGTAAAAGGAGCAAGCATCTTTGTTAAGCCAAGGAAAGTCTCATACATGGTTGAATACCCTGCCATCTTATCCATCGTTTTTTCCTCTGCCCATAATCGTTTCCGAGACCGTCTTAGATACCAATTGCTGAAATCATCGGAAAGAAACTGTTCAATGGCTCGTGCGGCTTTATGTAATGAAAAAGAAGTCATCTCATTTTGCACGATGTGCAAGGTTTGATGAAAACGACTGAGAACCCATTTATCAAGCAAAGAACGTTTTTTAATCGGAACGGTATCCTTTTTGGGATCAAACTGATCAAGAGACGCATAGGTAGTAAAGAAATTATAAGAATTCCATAATGTTAAAATAAATTTCGCTAAGGTTTCTTTTACTGCCTCTTCAAAAAACCGAGTTGAAGTCCAAGGAGCATTCGCTGAGAGTAGATACCAACGTAGGGCATCAGCCCCTTCATGATCAAGGATATGAGTTGGATCAACATAATTCCGTTTACTTTTACTCATCTTCCGATTGTTTTTATCAAGTACCAAACCCAGGGTCAGTACATTCTTATAGGATGGTTTGTTAAATAAAAAAGTTGAGATAGCAAGCAATGAGTAAAACCATCCACGGGTTTGATCTAGCGCTTCACTAATGAAATCAACTGGAAAATTTTTTTCAAATAATTCTTTGTTTTCAAACGGATAATGCCACTGAGCAAAAAAAGATGATCCAGAATCATACCAACAATCAATCACCTCTGGTTCCCGTTTCATTAAAGCATTACACTCAGGACATTTAACGGTTAATTGATCCACATAAGGCTTATGCAAATCATAATCATCAGTAAAGTTTTCACTTAATTGTTTTAACTCTTCAACACTACCGACACACAGCTGTTTTTTACACTCTCTGTTTTCACATGTCCAAATAGGAAGAGGCGTTCCCCAGTATCGTTTTCTTGACAATGCCCAATCCTTCACATCATTAATAAAAGCACCAAAACGACCCTGCTGTAGATGAGAGGGATACCAATGAATTTGATTATTATTATCAATGAGATCATCCTGCACTTTTGACATAGCAATAAACCAGGATTCCATGGCATAATACAACAACGGTGAATCACATCTCCAGCAGAACGGGTAATCATGCTCATAATCCTTCACACCCTCCAATAAACCACGTTCATCAAGATGTTTAATGATTTTAGGATCCGCATCTTTTACAAATTCACCCTTCCAAGGATCAACTTCATCTTTAAATGTTCCATCAAGCTTGACGAGCTGAATCACCGGTAAATCATGTTCAATACCAACATTATAATCATCCTCTCCGAATGCTGGAGCGATATGAACGATACCTGTTCCCTCATCCATAGTAACAAAATCAGCAAGGAGGACATACCAGGCCTTTTTTTCAGAAGACGCAAATGAAAACAATGGTTCATATTCCATTCCCTTTAATTCCTTACCTTTAAAACCATCAATAAGCTCATAATCCTGACCTTTTAACAAACTCGCAGCTCGTTCTTCAGCTAGAATCATGGTTTCCCCATGATATCTAATCTTTATGTAAAGTTCATCTGGATGAACCGCCAGAGCAACATTAGAAAGTAACGTCCATGGCGTCGTCGTCCAAGCTAACAAAAACGCATCATCATCTTTGATTTTAAATTTCACAAAAATAGAGGGTTCTTGCACTGCTTTATAGCCCTGAGCAACCTCATGAGCAGAAAGCGCAGTACCACAACGAGGACAATAAGGAACAACCTTATGGCCTTTATACAACAGTTTTTTCCTCCAAGCTTGCTGAAGGGACCACCAAACAGATTCAATATAATCATTTTTTAGCGTGATATAGGGATGATCCATATCAAGCCAAAATCCAATACGCTCAGTCATCTCCACCCAAGCATGCTCATATTTGAAGACGCTTTGTTTACATTCCTTATTAAAATTTTTTAACCCATAGGTTTCTACATCATTTTTATCATGCAATCCCAGTTTTTTCTCCACCTCGATTTCAACGGGGAGCCCATGCGTATCCCATCCTGCTTTCCGAAGGATATAATGATCATGCATGGTCTGATATCGGAGGATCAAATCCTTCACCACACGAGTCAAGACATGCCCTGGATGAGGCAAACCATTGGCCGTTGGTGGACCTTCAAGAAACACATATGGTTCACTGTTCTTTCTTTTTTCAATTGATTTATGAAAGATTTTTTGTTCTTTCCAAAAGTCAAGAATCTTTTGTTCAACGGCTTTGGGATTATATTTCTGCGGAGGAGATTGAATCATTTTTCCGTTCACCAAGACAAACACATTTTATGACTATTACTGCTTAAATCGCTCCCTTAATAAGATACCTCGGTTAAAACCATTTCCATCCGTTACAACGATACAATTTTACAGAAAAACCTCTGTTTTTGTCATCTAACTAAAAATAACTACATTGATCTGAGTCGTCTAATGCGTTCGTCTATAGGAGGATGAGTCGCCCACAACGAGTTCGTATTTTGTTTTTTAAAGGGATTTGAAAGATAGAGAGGAGCCACTGTTTTTGATCCCTTGGGCTTTTCACGAGGATGATCCTGTTTTATTCGCTCTAAAGCCTTTGCTAATCCCTCAGGGTTACGAGAAAGATAGGCCCCATTTGAATCAGCAAGATACTCTCGTTTCCTTGAAATAGCTAAATAGGTTAATCGAGCAAAAATAGGGGCCAGTATTGCTAATAAAATAGCAACAAGAATCAAGATACCATTTCCGTCATTTCGTCTACCACGTACTCCTCCACCCCATAAAAAAGAATAAAAGATAATCTCAGCAATAAGTGAAATCGCTCCTACCACACCAATAGTAACGGTAGCAATGAGAATATCATGATTTTTAATATGACTCATCTCATGAGCGATAACTCCTTCTAATTCATCATTTTTGAGTTTTCTGATAGCCCCCGTGGTAGCACAAATGATTGCTTCTTCTGGTTTTTTCCCAGTAGCAAAGGCATTGATAATATCTGATTCTTGAATGTAAACCTTCGGAGTAGGAAGCCCTGCAGCAAGAGCCATTTCCTCAACTTTATAAATCAGTAGTTTTTCTTCACGAATCCGTGGATTTGCCGGTCGAGCCTTTGCAGCAGAAAGAACAGTTTTTACTGAAAAAGAATACGTAATAGCAATATAGACCACCGCAATAGGAACAGCAAAAAACAAGGAAACATAGATGTTTCCGAAATAAATATAGCCAATGGCAAAGACAAAACCAATAAATAACAATGCCATCAAGGTGCAAACAACAAACGTCATCCGCTTGTTATGTTTAATATGATCCTCAATCAGCATTTTTTGAGCCATGGCCATCCAAACAATCTAGAATTATTAATTCAGAATTCAACTTTTGGAAGTTCTTTTGATTCCTCAGGTATCTCCAACATATCTCTAGTAGATTTTCCCATTCGTTTTGCAAACCATACACCTGGAATAGTTTCCACGATATTGTTAAACGCAAGCACAGAATCATTATAATGTTGACGGGAATAAGCTATTTTATCCTCCGTGTGAGTTAATTCATCTTGAAGATTCAAAAAATTCTGATTTGCTTTTAAATCAGGATAATTCTCAGAGACTGCAAACAATGATTTTAATGCACCAGTTAACATGTTATCTGCATCAATGTTATCCTGTGGTGTTTCTGCAGACATCAACGCAGAACGAGCTTTTGTCACATTTTCCAAAACTTCCTTTTCATGCTTCATATATCCTTTAACTGTTTCCATCAGATTAGGAATCAAATCAGCTCTTCTTTTCAACTGCACATCGATTTGTGCCCAGGAATTATCAATTCTGTTTTCAAGTCGGATAATCCTATTGTAAAATCCCCAGTAAATCAACGCAAAAAAGACCACCAGTATTAATACAACAATACCGACAATAAGCAATATGCCCATGCTATCTTACCTCATTTTTTAAAAACGCTTAAACCATTATACATCATTTAAATGTATCGAACACAATATTTGATGTTCCTTTTTCACTTTCATCAATACTGAGTGATTTCATCAGCTTTCATAATCTCCCGAAGAAATGATGTGGCATAACAGCCTTTTAACAAACGAAAAGAAACAGTCACTGCTTTTTTACCACTATGCATGGAATCATCCATCAATGAATAAGAAAGATTTTCCAACGGGGCAAAAAGTGCTCTCCGTTTCCCATACGATGAAGCCGTGGGAAGTTCTGGAATGATAAAATTTCGATAATCAATCTTCTCATCTTCAACGATGCGATGCTCGATTTCACCCATCATGCCTTTAGAAAAAGTAGAATCACTGCCCAGAAGAATACTACTCACATAACCCTTCTTTTTTTTCAGCTGCTTATTGACTTTATCAATATTTTGCGAAGAAACAGGTATGGGTTCATCCTCGATATCTTTATGGCGGACAGGAAGGATGACATCTCCTTCAACAGCTTGATGCAAAGGAAGGTCCATTTGGATTCGTTTGCTCAGCATTTTATTAAAAAGATACGATTGAAACGCATACACAAACATAGTCAACAAATTAGTTGGTAATTGTTTCAATGCACCAATATAATCATCAGGATATCTAACCAAATGATTGAGCATTGCTTTTTCAAACTGTAATTGATTTGGAAAATCAATAAGAGCCTGCTTCATATCACCCGTCTTAGCGAGCTGTTTTCTAATCTTATTACACTGCGTATCCTCATCTTCAAACACAGCAGATAGATAGGTCATCACTGCTTTTTCAAAATCACCTTCAACCAGATGTTTTCCCACAATATGAGTTAATGGTCGAATAATTCCAAATCGTTGTACTCCAAAAAAATTTGGAAAACCCAGAATCTTTTGGAATGGAATAAAACATGATTGAACCGTTTTTAAATCCATGTTGTTCTCAAGATTTCTAATGATAATCCTGAAATCATTACCAACTAAATCTCCAAGATGAAGACCATTTTTTGAAGCAAAGACCTCATCGATTGAAACATCTTTTAAATGAATCTCTTTGATTTTATCAGGTTTCATCCGGTAAAAGGAAAAAAATTGGGTACTTATTGCTCGTTTATCCTTTGTACCTGCAAAGGAAATTCGTTTGCGGGAGATATGTAATTTTTTAGAAATCATGCGGATGAGATGATTCGTTTCCCAATTCTCTGCAGTTATTTTAGCAATAGAAAATTTAGCCTTTGAAGCTTCAGAAAATGATAAAGGTATTTCACAGACCCTGAAATCAGATGGTAAGCTGCGAAGAGTTCCATTTATCCCTGGATACTCTGAAAAAAAAGTAGTAATGCCAATACTTTGTTCTACGACAGAAGCTTGCATGCATACAGATTAGCTTGATGATTTCTTTTTGGTTGAAGATTGAGATGAAGGACGTGCTTTTTCATATTCCTTTTTAAACGTCTTCACCTGCTTTTGAACCTCTTTCACTGCTTTTTTCAAAATAGTTTCAGGTTTTGATTTTGTTCCTGCCTTCAATCGGAGATATAACCGTCTTGATGGTGCAGCAGGATGCTTTGTAATGGTTGAAGCATACTCAACTTCATCCTGCTGAAGAAGAACCTGTGTAATTGGATTGAGCAAGGTTTCATTTTCATCAATAATCTCAACCTCAATTTGTTTTGATGTGCTTTTTATGGTTTTCATTTCCATAGTTTACTTCCCCATATCAGATCAGATTTGTTAATAACAATGATGTTTATAATTTGCTAATATCATAATTTCCATAATCATGTGCCATTTTTCGTTTTTCTTTATGACTGCAGATGGGACACTCAAGGATATTTCCCTTACTATCAAGCGAATGGCGGCACTCAGCACATAGTGCTTTAATTACCCCAAAATTATTTCCCTTGGTCGTCAGTTGAACACTTGGAGTTACCTGAATGACTTTGGCTCGGAAGATATCCCCCAGCGAATAAACATCACTTGGATCCTTCACATAACCACTAGATATCTCTGAGATATGTAGTGTTCCATTCGTATCTCCAGAAATTGGTCTTTGTTTCCCAATCACATGGATTACATCAGCAATGACCATAGATGATCGAACTGAACCTACCTCTGCAAGCACCGTATCTCCTTTGTTGAGAAGAACAGGGACACTGGTCATTGGTTCTACAGTCGCCTGTCTATTTTTTGAATCTACAATATATTCTCCCATGCGAGCGGCACGGATAATTCCATCTTCTTCAAAGGTGCCTTCTCCAGAAAGAAGTTCCTCAGATGTCGATAATTTATCACCAGGTAAAACTATATTTTTTTTCATTGAACAACCCAAATTTCTTTACTTCTATATGGTTAGGCAATATAACAATTGTTTTAAACCTTGTGGTGCATCAATAATTCAGAAAAGATTTTCATGGATGGGATTTCCTTTCATTATGTATCCCAAAATCCTTTTGTTTGAGCATAATGAACCTCTGCTTTATGAATATCTCTTAAAAACTTTAACTGAGCATTCTCAGATTTCAATAACTCCATGGTATCATATTTTCGAAGAATCCTAGCTGCAGTGTCCGGACCAATACCCCGTCCCATGAGACAAGCAATAGCAGGTTTTCCATATGTGAGGATTAAGCCAGCATTTTTCAATAATCGACGGAATTCTCTTTTTTCAATGCTCGTTAATGATTTTTTCTTGAACAAATCAATTTCTTCCGTTCGATACTCAGGAATCGCTGCAATTTTAATCGCATTACATCGAGAACATTTCGGATGAATTGGTGCTCTTCCCACTGATGTAGACCAGATATGATGACAATTGACACAGGCAAGAACGATTCTACGATCATCCAACCGTTTTTTCAAGGCCATAAGAATAGTGCGATCAGGTCGCTTTGGAACCATCAACCCTCGCATTGTTTCTCCACCTGAGTGACCAATAGGAGAAATTCGTTGAATGATAAGCTTAATTTTTTCCCGTTGAATTTGTTGTAGGATTTGTTGAGTATGAATAATATCCATCCGTTCCCAGATAAGTTTATCAACCGCCTCCTCAAAAATAGGGCTCTGCTCAAACAAATTAAACAATCGCTTTATACCCACATTTTTGTAATCAAAATCTTTTCGTAATGCACCAAATTTTCTCGCGGCATGAACCAACTGCCAACGAACATATGTCGAATTTCTAAGAATAGTATGCAACAGATACTCTAAGGAATCTGGATCCACTGTTTCCAATATCTCCTTTATTTTTTGTGGAGGCATCCTTGCTGGCATTTCTAGCTGTATTCGATACGGATCATTGGTGATTCCCACACTTTCACCAATAGATTGAGCAAGCAATGCAGAAATAATTCGCCCCAATGTCTCATTTACTTTTGTGCCCCAGCAGCAATTAATAATCAGAGTTTTATCATCCACTTCAAGAGTTATCGTTTTATCATCTGGAACGATAAAACCCTGTTTAATCTGTTTTTGAATCTCACTTTCCAACACAGAAAATGTTGATTTTTGACAGGGATATTCATCAATTGTTTCACCAAGTCTAATCCGACGGCGAAGACGACCAACTTCCAAAGCAACCTCAAAAGGAACTGGTATATCCTCACCGGACCAAGATGGAATCTCTCCGAGTTCTTTTGTTTGGGAAACCAGGATTTTTTCCTCTTCAATCTTTATAATCGTCCAAGGTCGACCATGTAAAATAAATTTAGCTCCCTCAAATCCACAATTGATCACAAAGCTTTCATCAAGTTTTCCAATACTCTTTCGACTGGAGATATCAACCGCCATATAGGTTTTTTCATCTGGGATCATAGAAATATTATCCAAAAAATAATGTCTAGAATTCCTTCGTTTGCCAATATAATCGTCCTCCATCCAAAGACTTCTTTGATTTCTCAATTGTAACAGAATACGATCAAATTGACTCTCCGAAAGCTGATGAAATGAACACGTCCGTTTCAACAACGCATAAAGATCCGTTTTATGGATTCTTCCAGAAGCAAGGGCAATAGATATAATTTGATTCGCTAGCACAGACAATGGATTCTTTCGTACTGCAAACACCTCAAGTTCCCGGTGAAGCATTCTCCGACCAATAACTAAGCTTTCTGCAAGATCCTCAGGTGTTGTAGTAATGATTTCTCCAGCAGAGGTTTTCCCGATCTTATGACCCGATCGTCCAATCCGTTGCACTAAACGGGTGACTTCACGAGGAGAATTATACTGAATGATAAAATCAGTGTCACCTACATCAATACCAAGTTCCAAAGAAGATGTACAAATAAGAGATAAAAAACGACCATCCTTAAATTTATCCTCAGCTTCCACCCGTGCCTGTTTTGAAAGTGAACCATGATGGACACCGATGGATAGATCTGGTTTCCAGAGATGAAAACGAGAAGTTAAAATCTCAGCTCCATCGCGAGTATTCACAAAAAAAAGAGTAGACGTATGCTCATTAATCAATGTATGAGATCGTTTCAATGCTGCAAAGGACATTGGTTCCATTGAAAGCTCAGCTGCTTTCTGTTGATCAAATGAAGTAATTTGGGGGAGCCTTACTTCTAGATCAACATCCTTGACAGTATCTACTTCTACGACCGTTACCTCTCGGAAAGAATTATTTTTTAAACCAGCGAGGAAATGAGAGACTTCCTCTGTTGATCCCACTGTTGCTGAAAGACCTATTCGTTGAAATGAATGGGATTCTTTGGTTATTTCAACTAAACGTTCCATGCCGACAGAGAGTTGTGCCCCTCGTTCATCATGAGCCAATTCATGGATTTCATCAATAATTAGCCATTGAACAGTCTGCAAATGTTTCCTCAATCTTTTTCCCACAAATAAAATTTGAAATGTTTCAGGAGTTGTAATGAGCATATCTGGGGGGTTCCGAGATTGTTTTGCTCGTTCACTTTTTGTGGTATCACCATGACGGACCGCGATACGAATGCCTAACTGTTCACCCCAACGAAAAGTCCGCCGTAACATATCTCGATTCAGAGCACGAAGTGGGGTAATATAAATAATTGAAAACCCGTCTTTCTTTTTTGCTGATGCCTTGTTTTGCTTAAATTGAAGAAACTGATCAAAAACAGGAAGCAGTGCCGCTTCGGTTTTACCATGACCTGTGGGAGCTAGTAACAATACATGCTTGTTTTCTAAAATAGGGGGAATTGCTTTTTTTTGAGGCTGCGTGGGATGAAGCATCTGTTGATGCTTAAGCAGGGATTGAATAGAAGGATGAAGTCGTGAAAACACTGAAGAAGTCATAACGGTATGAATATTATGAAAAAAGGTTTTTAATAAACTTTGTTGACAAAATACCTGGTTTCTCTAAAAAAATCAATTGATGACTCCATAGAACACAACGCCCATTCCAAACCAAAAGATTGAAAGAATGTAATACAATGCATTGGTAAAATTGGTTATAGCACCAGCTAAAATCAATAATAATGGGATTATAATAAACAATAACATCATTATTATTTTTTGTAGATCTTTTGAAAGATTTAACTCCATTGTAAATCACCTTTTGTGCTGCTCTAGTTCGTTACCTAATAAATGATTACTTATTTAAGCTTAATTCTTTGTTTGAAATACTAAAAATTATGGCTATTACATCGTTACCCCGGATATATCAAAAAAACCTTTCGTTATTTTTACACCAACTTTTTTTATAACATCATTTCAAACATTCAACATTGATAGTATGAAAACGTATGTAGAAATCTACCATAGTGTTGAAGGAGCAAAAGTCTCAGAGATTTTTGACATAATGAAATCACTTGGATTTGACCCCGCTCTAGGTGAGCATGAATTCGTCTATAAATGGAAAAATACTGTAACCCTCAATGAAGTGATACAGTTTCTAGATAGGACTGTAAAAAAACTAAAAGGAACAAAAGCTCTGCTTAAATTTACTACCCTTCGATAAAAAAAACAATTCTTGGCTTTAGTTATTCTGTTCTTTATTATTACTGAAGAACGATACAGAGATGATGCAAAAGCTATATCTGTTTTACTTTTCCGAGATTGGTTCCATCAAGAAGAAATATTTCTGCATTCGGCAAATCAATAATTTTTTGTAAGGGGCCTACCAAACCATCTTTATTCACCGCTGTTCCACCACAGAGAAGATTAAAGGCAGGAAACACTAACACCGTGAGATCCTTATTAAACCACTCATAACGTTTTTTTATTGTTTCTTTTAACAAAGATGTTTTCACCCAGCATGGCTCAAAATTCTGATATTTCAATCTATCAGAGAGCATTATGGTTGGATGACTATGACCAAAGAACAAAAACTCAGCGTGCATCAGCGATTTCTTCGGCCATCGATGTCCATGTATGAATCCAATGTTTTCTCTCAGATACCCACCAGATGGATGAAGGATGATATCATCAGGGATAAAATGTTTAATGGACCCATCATGATTCCCAGGGATGATGTGGATAGAAGCAAAATTAGCAAGTCCCTTTAAAAAATCATAGAGTTCATTTTTCTCTTGAAATGGTGTTGCAGGAATTGAATGTTTAATATCACCAAGAAGGATTATAGTTTCTGGTTCATACTGGCTACAAAGATAATATAATTTTTTTTTCATCTGAATGGTTTGTGAAGGAACCTGCACCCCATGTTTCTTTAATTCATTTTCAATGCCGATGTGAAGATCTGCAAGAACCAGCATCTTAAGATCCTGAATCCACAACGCCGGTGCATGAGGTATAGGATACAGAGAAAAAGACATGTTTTACACCATTGGTAGAGAGGGTAATAAAGGTTTAATAAAAAACAATAGGATGTTTAACACTAAAAGCATGTAAAGACTAGCGAAGAGCCATATTCCAAGCAAACCAATACTCTTTCCCATTGTTTTTCTATAGGTTTTATTCATTGGAAGATAATTGAAACATGTTATAACCAGGTATTGAAGAGGAAAAGCACAACAAAGGTAACCAATAAACCACAATACTATTTGAAAGCCTAAGAGTAGTAAAAAAATTAGCCAGAAAAAATGATTGAAAAGCATATGAAAAACACTTGTACCCAGAAGTTGTTTTACTTCAAAATCAAGTAAGAAAAAGATAATCCCAATCGAAAGTAATCTTATACCAATGAGTGCAAATGAAATTTTTTTATCAGTAATTTCTTTCTCATATTCCTTTTCTTTTTTTCTTATAAGATTATATTTAAGGAGAAGAAAACAGAGTAATGCACCCACCCAAACAATAATTGGGAGAAACGGTAAATATAACCCATTTTCACTTTCTTTTGCAGATTGAACAAAAAAATAATCATTCACAAAAAATAAATCGCCTTGGCAACTAATTTTTTTAACAAGAGACAAATTATCATCTATGCTAATAGAAACTTTCTTACTTCGCACAAAAACAAATGAAGAAATGGATTGCCCTTTTTCATCGATTACCACGGTTTCATTACGATCTACAAGTAAAAAAGCACCATTTATCACCGGTGAAATACTAAAAATTGATTCCTTCAGCATTTTGTTTTTCAGAATATTAAATGGTATAGAGATGTTTTCTTCAGCAGCAGAAATTGTAGATAATGATGATAACAAATCATCGATATTGATATCTTGCTGTTCAGCTGGAGTTATTTCCATTTCAAGTTGTGAGTAATTTTTCCTTGCTTTATTTGAGCTGAGAGGATAGAGATGAAGTGGACTTTCATCAGTGATTGTGACGCTGTCATGTTTTATCAAAAGAAAAGAATCAGTTCCTGATTGATTCCACAGCATTGATCCCTCTGAAGAGATAATATTTATAGATGTTGATGGAGAAAAAGGATACAGCAATGATGTGTTTTCTGAATAGTGCAGCAGGCGAGGAGACCTGGAGAGAAGAAAATATATATCTACATTATTTTTTGAAGCTAAAGGTATTTCAGCAAAACCAGAGAAAGCAAAAGAAGCAGAAGAGGATATGGAAACCCTCTGTCCATTTGTGGCAAAAAATGCTAAACCTTGATCAACCGATATCGTAACGTTTTCATATATCTGAACATCCTGAATAAACTGCTGAAGTTCAATAGGACTAGAGGGCGGATTATTAAAAATTGAGTTATTTATAATCAATACTTCAGAAACTGAAGAAAACAGTATTGGAGCAAAAAAGGGAAAACCATATAGTGAATCAAAAAAAGAAAGATCGATGGTATCAGTAAAATTAGTTATAGCTAAACTAGTTTGGTATTGATCCAAAGGTGGAATAGAAATTATTTCAGACATGTTAATACCATAAAAACTACCCGAGACATCTGTTTTACCAATTCCAATGGTTATTGTGTCAACAGGAACTGTAGCCTCAAAGGGCAGAGTAGAAGAAAACATCTGAGCTGAACCTTGTGGTATTATCATTAGAAAAAAACAAAACGCAAGGATTAAAACACTAGCTATTTTCATCATTTAGGTTGATATTTCTTAATTATAAATATGTTTTTAATACCAATGGTATTTGCTCAATGATATCTGTTGCCAAAAGACCATATGATTTCTTTTGAAAAACATGATTACCTGCTTCTCCATTCAGGAAAGCTGCCATTCTCATCGCATTCATAGGATCAGTTTTTTTTGAAAGAAGAGCACCAATAATACCGGCTAAAACATCTCCGGTTCCCCCAACGGTCATTGCTGGATTATGAACATCATTTAATTTTGTTGTTTCTCTATCACTCATTATATCAACAGCTCCTTTTAAGAATATGCAGATACCGAGTTTTTTCGCCCACTGAGAGACAAAATCAGCTCTTTGTTTGAGTTCAATTGGTGGCTTCGTTCCAGTAAAATCAGTGAATTCGCCAGCGTGCGGAGTAATAATCGTTCTGGTTTCTTGGATACAATCCCGATTTTGTCCAATTGCTCGCAGAGCATCAGCATCAATAACAAGTGGAAGATTTTGTTTTACAATACATGGGACAAAGGACCGAACTGCATCAGCAGTATCATATGATGACCCTAAACCTGGCCCAAGAACTACGGCATCAACAGCAGATAATAATTCTCTCATTGGGTTAATGTCATTCTTGGTAATCATATGTTCACTCGTTAAGGGTTTTAGAATAATATTTGGTGAATAAGAACCAATAACCTTAGCTGTTTGCTTTGGAGTAGCAACAAAAACCAGGTCAGCCCCTGTTCGCAAGGCTGCTAACGCAGATAATGCAGGTGCACCAGAAAAAGGTCCACCACCAATAATTAATAAACGACCATTTTCGCCCTTATGAGATTGTTTCTTGGGCACTGGATAATGGATCATAAGATCCCCTGGGCCAACATACTGTTGTGCTTTTTTAGGTATACCAATATCAACGATAACTATATCCCCAGCTTTTTCTGTTACCATACCCTCTTTTAGGTCGTGAAAGGTTATCGTCACCGCTGGTTTGACCGATTCATTCATTCCTAATCCAGTTGGAACATCAACAGAGATAATCGTTTTATCCTTCGTCCGATTTATTGACTGCACAATAGTGTTAAACGGTGGACGAAGATCACCGGATAAACCAATTCCAAGCATAGCATCGATGATTAGATTTGATTGATCGATTAGCTCAGGGATTTTATCCAAAGAGTGATGATTATAAAGTGTTATCGGAAGTTTCTTTAATTTGTTATAATTTTTTTGAGCAATATCTGATCGAATATTTTCTTCAGAACTGGCGAGAAACACCGTAACTTTATAGTTTTTTGATAGGTACCGTGCAGTTACAAATCCGTCACCGCCATTATTACCATGACCACAAAAAATGAGGATAGAATCAGGTTTTATGTTCTTATCAACATAATCAGCGACTCCTTTTCCAGCAGATTCCATAAGTTTTTCTGGAGGAGTTCCATAGAATTCCGCGTTTCGATCCAGTACCTTTATTTCCTTGGCCGCAATCATACCAAAACCTATAACAATCTTATATTGTATATATGCTTCGTTAACACAAAATATCTACCGGAGGTTACCAGAGATGCTTCCAAGAGGAATGAACCCAAAACAGATGAATCAAATGATGAGAAAACTTGGCATTAATGTCAAAGAAATCAAGAACGTGAAAAAAGTAATTATTGAAACAGATAAGAAACAATATGTCTTTGACAAAGCCGATGTTACCATCATGAATGCTCAGGGAGAAAAAACCTATCAAATCGCTGGTACTCCAAAAATTATGGATGTTAAGGAAGAGATTCCACAGGAGGATATCGAATTAATTATGAATCAAACCGGTGTCTCTGACCAAGAAGCAAAAAAAGCATTAGAAAAAACAAAAGGAGATATTGCAGAAGCAATTATGCAGCTCACTGAATCCTGAGTGCAAGGCTCAGCCATTAAGAGAGATATCTTTTTAAACGCTTAACACTTTTTCAGCATGGATCTAAAGGGGTAGACTATTCATGATAAAAAAAATAGCGGTTGTTTTTGTGATTTTAATCATCGGTATTCCTTTGACCACTACTGTTTCTTCTTTGCAAATCAGTCATCATCAATCTTCAATTACAAGTAATGTACAACAAAGTACTCCTCTTTCTAATGATCCGCCTGAGTGGGCAACACACATGTTCAGAGGAATCGTAGGAATGACAAATTCGCATGGAGGTCCTTTAAGGCCACTTTACTCCACCGCTGGTTATTGTACTGAGTCGTTTTCAGATAAGTTCGTTGGTGTTTTAGTTGAAAGAAATCAAACCGAGCCTAGTGGATTCCTGGCTGGAAAGGTGTTTGGATCCTTCTTTCTCGGTCGACTTTCTGCTGATCTATCCAATGAAAAAGCCATGACTATCGTGGGTATAGGTACTCACAATGAAACCCATTTTTATTTCCGTTTCATTGGTATGCGAGGACCATCATTATATTTTGCCGGTTACTATCAACCCTTAAGCATTAGGAAATAGAGTGAATTCTGCTTAATTCAATATCTTTATGTTGGAAGATTGTGATGAGGAATAAAATTTCATGGAAAAAAGACGATGTCGAAACTGTAGGAAACAGGTTTCAATCTGTGATCTTTATGATCATCCAGTGCATGGTTTAATCTGCAGAGAGTGTTATGATAAACTGTAGAAAAACATCATGAATTTTAAAATATCAGTTTATTCGTATTAATAAATTCTGGTAAAGCATATAATTTTTTAAAGGATGATTTGATATAGGGGTTTGATTGGTGAAAAACAAATGGCCCGAAGAAGCGCAGCGCAAATTAAAAAGGATGAATTAAAAGTACTCCAAGACTTAAAGAAAAATGCACGGGGAAGCATCGAAAACATTGCCAAAAAACATCATTTCTCAAGACAAAAAGTCTGGCGGATTATCAAACGGCTTGAAAAAAAAGAGAAAATATGGGGATATAACACCGTTGTAGATGATGAAAAATTAGAGAGAAAACGTTTTGTCATCATGATTAAACGCTCCACTGAACCAATCGATGATGCCATTCCTAAAATCATTGATCTCACCCTGCACAACAAAGGCTTAAAAATCGGTGTGGATGTTGAATGTAGCAGCTATCTTCATGGAAAATATGATTGGATGTTTGTGGTAAGCGCAGAAGATATGAAAAGCGTGAAACAATTCAGTCATCTGCTGACCAAGGAATATCATTTGTGGATTAGTGAAGTTCAAATCCTCGAAGATATTTTTCCAGTAAAAAAATGTGGTATCATCAATCCAAACATGGATGAACTCAAAAAAATGATATAATCCCTCTTTTTATCAGATTATTATTCCGCTAAGATTTTATATATTTTTTTATTTCCTTTTGGTTATTATAAATATTTAGCAGGATAAATAAAGAATCAAAAAATGGGTGGAATTACCATTGATAGATGTTAGAGTTTTTTAATTTTCTCTTGGATAACTAATCCCAACCGTTTCATACCTTCATCAATTTGTTCATTAGTGGAATAGGAAAAATTCAACCGCAATGATTGCGAACCGCCACCATCCACATGAAACGCTTTGCCATGAACATAGGCCACTTTATGTTTAATAGCATCAAGAAACATGGTTTCAGAATCAATACCCTCAGGAAGCGTAACCCACGCAAACATACCACCTTTTGGTTTATTACAAACATAACCATCTGGAAAATATTTCTGCATAGCATCCATCATGATATCCCTTTTTGGTTTATACATCTCACAAATTTTCATAATATGTAAATCAAGACTTCCTTGTCGCATAAATTCATTAGCAATATACTGAGTAAAAGTATTGGTACATAAGTCAAGGGCTTGTTTACAAATCACCATTTTCCGGGTTAATTCCTCTGATGCAACGGTCCAAGCAAGCCGGAAACCAGGAGACAATATTTTTGAAAACGTTGACATATAAATAACCCTTCCTTCATCATCAAAAGCTTTTATGGGTTTGATATGATCAATATCATAACCTAATTTTCCATAGGGATCATCTTCAACAATAACTAAATCATAATTATTAGCAAGATCAATTAATTCCTTCCGTCGTTTCTCAGGCATTACAACGCCGGCAGGGTTCTGAAACGTTGGAACAACATAGATGAATTTTGGAATGATATCCTCGGCTAACATTTCTTTGATGGTATCCTCTAAAACATCAACACGCATGCCATTCTCATCAAGAGGGATACCTGTTAAATTACTCTCATAACTCCTAAATGCATTGATACCACCAAGATAGGTAGGAAGACCGACAAGTGCGGTGTCACCTGGGTTTAAAAAAATTTTTCCGACTGCATCAAGAGCCTGCTGAGATCCATTGGTGATTATGATATTATCTGCGGTAACATCATCTATTCCATCTTTATGAGCACGTTCAGCAAGACCTTCCCTTAACGGGGTCAATCCTTTAGTTGTCCCATATTGAAGTGCCTCTTTCCCATGATGTTTCATCACAGAATTAACGATGTTATTTAAATCATCTATGGGAAAAGATTTTGGATTTGGAAGACCACCTGCAAACGAAATAATCTCAGGATCCTGAGCTACTTTTAATAACTCTCGAATCACTGATTTTCGCATCTTACCAGCTCTATCTGAATACAATCTTTTGATATTACCCATAAAGCACCTCAAGGTTGTTGATAGAACATGTTTTTATATGTATTTCGTAAAAAAGTTGAAATAGGTATACAGAGATGGTGATGTATTATTCTTTTTCAGACCATAATAATGGGTGAAGTGGTTCTTTGAACGCGGGCATACATTCTAATGTATCCCGATCAATATTGAATCGATGCATGATGTGAACAGCGATTTCTTCATCAGTTTCTAAAAGCCCTGCATCATCTTTAAACATGATGCTTCCCTGTTCCTCAATCACTTTGTTTTCATCTCTCATATCGGTCAATAATAGGAAGAATGTTCTTTGTTAATAAACCTTTCTCACAGGGTCCTGTTTTCATCTGGGAAAACATTTATTGGGCTATCATCTATTCACTCTAAAAAACTGGATGTGATATCAAGATGGAAGCAATTATTCTTGCTGGTGGGTTTGGCACTCGGCTACGGCCCTTAACCTATACCAGAGCAAAATCATTACTCCCGATCATGAACAAACCAATGATTTCATATATTATCGATTCATTACCACCTGAAGTCGATACCGTTATCTTAGCAGTAAACTACCGGAAAAAACAAATCGAACAATTTTTTGATGACTATGATTGTGGAAAACAAGTCATTGTTAATGATGAACCAGAACCATTAGGCACCGGTGGCGCAGTCAAATTTGCTGAGGAACATATCACTGATCAGTTTTTTGTGCTCAATAGTGATATAATCTGTTCTTTGAATCTATCAGAAATGATGCATTTTCATAAGAAAAATGAAGCAATGGCCACTATATCACTCTGGCCTGTTGAAAACGTCGCCGAATTTGGTGTGGTCGATGTTAAAAAAGATGGAAACATTGTTGGTTTTGTTGAAAAACCAAAACCAGAGGATGCTCCTTCAAATCTAATTAATGCTGGTGCGTATTTACTGAATCAAGATGTGCTCGATTACATTGAAACTGGGCGATTAATCTCTATGGAAAAAGAAATATTCCCTCAACTCATAGATGATACACATCGTTTCTATGGTTATCAATTTGATGGCTACTGGATGGATATCGGTCGAATTAAAAGTTATCTTGATGTGCATCAATTCCTATTACAGAAAACTGGAAAAAACAAGCTTTGTGGAACAAACTGCGAAAACAAGGGAGAAATTTCAAAATCAGTTCTCGGCGACGATGTAACCATTGGCAGAAATTCTAAGCTAACAGAGTGCATTGTCCTTGATAATGCAGTCATTAAGAATAATTGCCAACTTTATCAATGCGTCATTGGAGAAAACGGTGTGGTTCAACCTGATTGCAATCTTCAACGGACCGTGTTAGGAGATAATGAAACGCTTTCATCAAAAACTATGCTTGATAATGAGTGTATTTGGACACAACCAATTCCAACTGGTTACCCAAAAAAACAAATTGGAAACCCCATTCAAACCTAAATCGTCAAAAAAAATTTAATGGAAAAATGCAATCAATTTTTATAATGAATCCTTGATTGTGAATACATGAGTTCAAATACGAATAAACATATCTTCAGAGCTTATGATATTAGAGGTATATATCAACAAGATATTGATCCTTGTCTTTTTTATCAAATAGGACTTGCAGCAGGAACCTATGTTCGTCAGCATATCAAAGGAAGCAGCATGACCGTTGGTAATGATCTTCGTCGTTCAAGTCATCCTCTTGTATATGCGTTTATTTCTGGGGTGTCTGCAGCAGGCATCAATGTATCATATACCGGAACAACATCTTTCGGTCAGACATTGTTTTCAGGATGTCAAAACAACAATGATATCATTGTCTTTGTCACCGCTAGCCATCTTCCTGCTGAATGGAATGGAGTAAAATTTTATTATGGAGATGGTGTGGGACTTCCTGAAGAAGAATTAATGAAAATTCGTGATCTTACCTTAGATCAAAAAACAGAAGCACTTGCCTGGGAAAACGTTGGAACAGTGAAAAATGTTGATGCCATCCAAGCATATGCAGATTTCTTTGCAGAAAAATTCTCATTTGATAAATCACTTCGTATCGCCGTTGACTGTGGCGGAGCCAGTATGACTCTTTCTGCACCAGCTATTTTTAAAAGAATGGGTCATGAAGTCATCCCTGTTTTTTGCCAACCTGATCCTACATTTTCACAACGCCCATCAGATCCAAAACCAGAAAATCTCACCTCCTTGATTTCAACGGTTAAAGAGAAAAAGTGTGATTTTGGTGTTGCCTTCGATGGCGATGGTGACCGAAGTGTCATCGTTGATGATACTGGTGCGGTGCTTTCCGCTGATCAAACAGGGATTATCCTAGGGAAACATGGTTTAAAAAAGAAGGGAACGGTTATTGCCAATGTGGAATGTTCAAAAGCAGTTTCAGAACAATTAACCCCACTTGGATTTAATGTTAAACAGATCCAAGTTGGCCATACTTTTCTCACTCTTCATGCGAAAAAAGAGGATGCATTACTAGGAATTGAATCATCAGGACATCTTATCCTTCCCTCATATGTTCTCTTCGATGATGCACTTGTTGTTCCCTTTAAAATCGCTGAAATCATTGATAGCATGGATACTCCTCTCAGCACTCTGCGAGAAAAAATACCGGTGTATCCGCAGGAAAAACTGGAGATATCCTGTAGTGATGAAACGAAGTTTATGGTGATAAAAAAACTCACTCAGCAGTTAAATAATCACTATTCTGATTGTAATACCATGGATGGAATCCGAGTGAATCTAGAAAAAGGTTGGGTGCTCATTCGAGCCTCAAACACTAGCCCAATCATTCGGCTTACAGCAGAAGCTGATACCGCTCAGCTAGCTAAAAATATTGCCATGAATTTCAAGGAACAAACAGAGCACATGATTAGAAAAACAGAAAACAGCATCTGAGGGGAGAACAGTGACTAAATTATTTGGAACAAATGGGATTCGGGGCGTCGTTAATGAAGAGATGACAATAGATCTTGCTAGTCATATCGGTCTTGCCTGGGGAACATATCTTTATCAACAGTATGAAAAACCCAAGGTAGCTATTGGGACTGATGCTCGGCTCTCTAATATAATGTTGAAACAGAGTGTAAGTTCAGGACTCCTTGCCACCGGTTGCAAGGTCACTGATGTTGGACTGTTACCTACTCCCGCTATTCAATACACGGTTAAAACAAAAGACTTTGATTCAGGAGTGGTGATCACTGCTTCACACAATCCACCTCAGTTCAATGGCATAAAAGGAATTGATGCCGATGGAACAGAGTTTTCTAAAAAAACCGAAGAAACAATTGAAGATATCTATTTTAGGAAAACATTTTCCCTGAAACATTGGAATCAAATCCATCGTGTTTGCGTTGCTGACAATGCTGCACAAGACTATAAAAATGCCATTATTGGCCAAGTTGATAGCAATACTATAAAGCAAAAAAAATTACATGTTGTACTTGACTGTGGTAATGGAGCTGGAGGGATAGTTACACCAGATTTACTTTCTCAATTTGGTTGTAAGCTCCTCTGTTTAAATTGCGAGCCTGATGGACATTTTCCGGGTCATCCCTCAGAGCCAACACCAGAGAATCTTCAACAATTAATGAATACTGTGAAAAAAACAGATGCTGATTTTGGTGTAGCTCAAGATGGAGATGCTGACCGAGCAATCTTTGTTGATGAACAAGGACGTTATGTCTGGGGTGATCAAACGCTAACGTTGATGGCAGATTATATTACCAAAGAAAATAACGGGGGAACGGTTGTAACACCGGTAACCAGTTCTCGTAGTGTTGAAGAAGTGGTGACAAAAAACAATGGTAAAGTGGTGAGAACAAAAGTTGGTTCCCCTATTGTTGCTCGTGAAATGATGAAACAAAACGCAGTGTTCGGTGGTGAAGAAAACGGTGGGTTAATTTTTCCAAAGATGCAATTTTGCCGTGATTCAGCGATGACCATTGCAAAAATCATTGAAATCATCTGCTCTGAAAATAAATCCTTTTCCTCCCTGTTAGATAAACTTCCACGCTATGAGTTATTAAAAACAAAAATCAACTGTCCAAACCATCTGAAACAAAAGGTTTTAGAAGAAATAAAAAATCAGGTATCAAAAGAATCTCAGATCATGAATATCGATACCACCGATGGACTCAAACTCTATTACAATTCAGGATGGGTGTTGATGCGTCCATCGGGAACTGAACCCATCTTTCGGGTGTATGCAGAAGCAAAAACCTCTGGAGAAGCAAAAAAACTAGCTGATTCCTCTACGAAAGAAGTTAAAACGATTATTGAAAACTTTGAAGAAAAAAAACAATAATTTATATCATAAATGATATTGATTATCATTGAATGTTTTCTTTGATTATGAGTGTTATCGCTTCTATTAATTCAGTGAGCTGCCAATTGTTTTCATCATCATTGATCTGTGGGAGATGAACAAAACCAACCTTGGCAGCATTTGTTTGATGAATGATATGAATCGACTCATAAAGAACCGCGTTACAAAGATAAAAACCAGCAAAATAGCTTTGTTCAGATGAAAAATTTGCTTCCTTTAATCTATCAACCGATTCAGTTATCTTAATATTGGATAACAAAAGGGGTGGTCCTGAGCTATTTACTCTTCTTAGCGCATGGAACACATTTTCAATGTATGGATCATAGAACAAATTAAAACCAATTGATTCAACCCTAATAACTGAGGTACCTGGAGCTAAGCCAAGACAGATGATCAATACAGGCTGTTTTTCATATATCAACTTTTTTAACTTCTGTAATGCAACATCAAAATCAATCGGTAATACTGCCCCATATACGATTTTTTCATTTATCATGCTGCCGTTAAGTTGATTAGCGATGAGTTCAGAAGGATTTACTTCATGAGACGCCCAGGGTTCAAATCCAGTAACTAGAATGGTTTCAGAATCAAGGATATCGCTCATTTGAGAGGATACCGGTTGAAAAAAATGTGGAAGCAAAAAACAACAAAGGATCAGAAAACAAAGAAAATAGATAGTCTTCTGCTTCTTTTTTTCCACCATGTAAATATTAATACTATAAGGGATATTAAAATGTTTTTCGTTTTTTTGCCGTTGTCTTTTCACATTTGAAGTTAGAAAAGAAAATACATTAATACCCCCTTCTGATTATAGTCCACTAAGTATCAAGGAACGGTGGCGTTATGACACAGGAAGAAGAATTTCAAAGATATGCGACTCTTGTTGAATATTACAAAGAACAATTACAATCAATTGATCAACAATTTTCCTATCTTCAAGCAGCAGTCATGGATTTCAATAAAGCAAAAATAACTATTGAAAAAATTGGTGAAGCTGAAGAGGGAACAGATATACTGGTTCCAATTGGAGGAGGAACCTTTTCTTTTGCAAAGGCAAAAGACACAAAAAAGATACTTACTGAAGTTGGCGCTGGCATTGTTTTGGAAAAAAAACCGGAAGAAGCGATAAAGATTCTAGACCGTCGTATTGAAGAATTACAGAAAAATCAAGAAACTCTTTCAAAAATGTCAAAAAACATTCAACAACAACTTGAGGAAGTATCAACCAAAGCACAACAACTCCTTTCAAATAGACAATAAAGGCAAGTAATCACCGCCTTTTATCAAAAAACACTAATTAGGTTTGCCTTATGTTTAAATTCCTTAAAAAGAAATTAAAAAAATTCGAAGATAAACTGGAAGCTGAATTGGATCAAGAATTTCAAAAAGAACAAAAAAAGGAACGCATACAACAACCCACCCAATACAGCGAGGAAACACCGGAAAAGATTCCTGAAGAATCTAGAAAAACAACACCTCCGCCGAGCCCATCAGAGGAGGCAAAAAAAACAAAAACTCCTGAAAAAATTCCGTCAAGAAAAGAAGATCGAGAACAACAGAGAAAACGTCGAGCCGAAGCACGAAAAAAAAGACAACAACAAGTCGATAAACAAATTGAGGAAAGCATTGAATCAGAACTAAATCATACTCTTAAAACACGGAAAAGTATCAGCAAAAAACTGGATAAAGATCAGAGAGCTACAAAACTGATTAGTGAAGAAAAACTTGATGATTTATTGTGGGAACTGGAGATTGGCTTGTTGGAATCTGATGTCGCCTATTCTGTTATAGAATCTATCAAAAATGATATCAAAGAAGAGTTAAAACATACACCACTTCAAAGAGGAAAAATTGATGAGACCATTGAATCAGTGCTTCGTCATGCCATTGAACATGTTCTTGAATCAAACAAACTTGATTTTCAGGAATTCATTGAAAAAGAAGAAAAACCAGTGGTTATCATGTTTGTGGGAGTAAATGGTAGTGGAAAAACTACTTCAATTGCCAAAATGGCGACCTCGTTGAAAAAACAAGGATTTTCCTCAGTGATGGCTGCAGGGGATACTTTTCGAGCAGGAGCCATCGAGCAATTGGGAATCCATGCAGATAAAGTAGGCGTTAAGATCATTAAACATGGACCAGGGGCGGATCCTGCTGCCGTTGCCTATGATGCTATTGAACATGCCAAAGCAAAACACAAAGATGTGGTCTTACTTGATACTGCAGGAAGGATGCAAACCAATGTTAATCTTATGGATGAGATGGATAAAATCAAACGAGTGGCTCAACCCTCTCTTATTCTTTTTGTAGGCGATGCGCTTGCTGGCAATGATGCGGTTGAACAAGCCAAACGATTCAATGAAATTGTTGGTATAGATGGTGTGATTCTCACAAAGGTTGATACTGATGCAAAAGGGGGAAGTGCTCTCTCTGTTGCCTATACTATTGGAAAACCCCTGTTATTTATTGGTGTTGGTCAAAAATATGAAGATCAAATTCCCTTTGATGCTCGTTGGTTGATTGATAAAATATTTTCAGATTCCTAAAGGACCACGTGTTTTTAGAGAAGAATTCTCTGAAGATCCTTTATTTTCTAAGTATATCTTTTACTATAAGATAGTAATTTAGGGTGCAAATTATTTTTAACATATGTAATCGATAAGAATCGTTTAGAAATATATATAAAGTAGTAAATATAATTATATTAATGTTATTAGAACCAGCCAATCAAAAAATGTGATTCATATGCATACAAAAATAATAAGTATACTCATCACTGTCCTCCTTATTCTTACCACTTGGATAGCTGCTGTTACAGCTGAACAAAATCAAGAGGAAAACATAACCTCACAACCAGAACAATTTCTCACATCAACAGGCCCAATTGCTGATGCTGGTGGACCGTATTATGGTGTTGTACACACCCCCATTCAATTTGATGGGTCAGCCAGTTATCATCCAAATGGAACCATCATATCATACGAATGGTTTTGTGGAGATGGGGAAGTAGAAACAGGTCAAACAGCTAGCCACCGTTACACAACCCCAGGAACTTACACTCTCGCCCTAACCGTCAAAGACAGTGATGACAACTGTGGCACCGATACTACAGAAGTCATTGTTTCAGATGATCAACCACCCGAAGCGTTTTTCCTCACGCCAAAACAAGGATCCTTTTATTTCCGAAACAAAGAATTGTTTTCAACCAATGGAACAACGCTTGTGCTTGGACCCTGCAACATCACCATTGAAGCGAGTGATGATGTAGATGTGCAACGAGTGGAAATCTATATTGATGGTCAACGGAAACACATTGATTTTGATGAACCATACAGCTATAATTGGAAACTTGGATCGTTTTCTCATCAAATCAAAGCTATCATTTATGATACATCAAATCATGACATCACCATTGAGCAAACAGTATTTAAATGGCGGTTACACCCCATTCTCATGTTACAAACCCTTTCTCTTTTAAAAGGAAACCAAAATAAAGATTTATTCTCAGGAGATAGCCAGCAAAACTCACCATCATTACTTCTTCTCAGTTTACTTAAATTTATTTTGAAATCCAACCAATTTGACAATCAACAAGACAATGATGTGCTTGCTCAATTACTGGAAAAAATCCTGCAAAACAATAAAAATGATTTTAATCTCTATCAGTTTCTTAACAATCATCCATTAATAAGTAAAAGACTGCAAAAAAACCATAAATTCATCTATAACTTAATCATGTTGTCAAATGGTGAATGGTCATTTAATAACAAAGACCGTCAATTATCACTTTTTCAAAACAGACCAGTTCTCAAAACACTAGCAACCATTTCTATCATCAAATATGTCTATGAAAAGACACAGCAACTCCCATCCTTTCTTCCATCAAAAGAACCAACTGGATTTGAATCGTTCTATCAATGGGTGCGTGATCATCCATATCTTATCCTTCTTTCCGCTCTTCTTTTCATCCAACTGCTCACACGACTTAGTAACACCTATACCGATTCAGACAATGATGATTTCGATGAACCAACCGAAAATAGGGTTCCTCATGCAAACGCAGGTGGTCCATACAACCAGGAAAAAGGAAAAAATGTTATCTTTTCAGCCGCAGACAGCTACGATGAAGATGGAACCATTGTTTCCTTTGAATGGGATTTCGGGGACGGATACACCGACAGTGGTGAAACCGTTGAACACCGCTATGATTCAACAGGCACTTATCTAGTTACTCTCACAGTAACTGATGAAGATGGTGCTACATCAAATGATACCGTTACCGTTTTTATCACCGATGAAAAAACACAACCAACAAATAAAGATGAACAAGAAGACATGACATTTTGGATGATCTCAGGAGGACTTTCATCTCTTCTCCTAGCAGGAGTAGCCGTTTTACATTTCAGGAGGCGATTATTTGAGTGAAATAGATCTTTCACAGAAAACATATCTCATATTCATATTCCTCTTTATCATACAATTCTTCTATTTCTTTATTGATTTTTTTATTAATGGACTTTTTGTTCATTATGGATACAGTCTCGGCGGAGGAATCATGATACTGGGGTTACTTCTGATTCATGGCATTATCTTTGTTGCCCTCATCTTTCTTTATATCGGTATGATACAAAAAGCAAAATGGGCAAGAAAATTCACCATTTTCTATCTTATCTGGGCATCACTCTGGGCACTTTGGGGTCTAATCGTTGCAAACAACATTATTGTTCATCTTATTCTGCTTGTTGTTTATACAATGATGATTCTTTATTTCACCACTGAGGAAGCTCAATGTTTTTTCAGAAAATTCTACCAATACGGAAAATACATCCTTTACACCCGTATGGTACAACTGAAAAGCGGACTGCAACTCCCCATCTATTTCTTCAGTAAACATCATCCAAAAAGTGGTCATCCAACTGATCTCCCAGAAAAATACATCGTGAAAGAAAACCCACGATCACAAATGCCATATCTAAAAAAGAAAGAACCAACTCAACCAAGTGAAAAACCAAAAATAGCAGTGAAACCACACGTAATCTATGTCGTCAATAACGCCAGTCATCAACCACGGCAGGGACCCTGGACGGTTAGAACAAAACGAAAAACCATAAGTAATCATAGAACAAAACAAATGGCTATCAAAAAAGCACGACTGCTTGCCCGGAAACAACAGGGGAGGGTCATGGTACAAAACAGCAATGGTCGATTTAGTTATGGATTCAAACCAAAACAAACACGACCCACCTAAATTGAGAGTCAGCTCATCTCATCTCTTTTTTTTATGACAAAAGTTGCAAAAAGGATAGAGCTGTAAAGAAGGCTGGGTAGAAATGTACCATAACTCCTTAATAAGCTAAACCACAAAATAAAGAGTGTGAGGACTGATAAAAAATGATGATCGTCGGCCAAATATCAAACCCAGAAGAAGCAAAAGAAATCGAAGCGATAACCAAATCATTTGTGGTTGGAAACCGAGCCCGAGTATTAGCATCAAAACTAAAACAAGGAGCATAAAAAAGATGAGCCAGGCAATATCATCAAAAAAGAAACGAAAATACAAAAAAACAGCACCTGATCAAATCACCATCACCTGGGTCAACATATAATTTTTTTTATCCTTTCAAAAACATTCTTTTTTTCACCATCATTTATATAATCATAATTTATTTCTAAATGAGATATGACTGAACCAGTAAAATCACGGAACAACATTCTTACCGATATCATCAAAGACGCAAAAAAATATCCAAAGGATTGGAAAGCCGTCTTTGGAAAGGACAGACAACTTCTTTCAAATGATTTCTATCTTTTTCATCCAGATGTAGGACTCTACCTTTTAAAAGAATATCAAAAAAATCCTTTTGAAAGAAAAGGAGTAGGCGGAAAAATCCAACGCCACGTTGATGAACATATCTCAAATACTATTTCCTCCTATGCAAACGATTTCGGCATCATCCAAGGAGATATCAAAAAAATTGCACATCATATCCAAAAAGGAAAGCACCCCCATGAAATCATTGATGCTGCAATACAAGGAAAAAACATGGGGCTGACCATGCCTCTTCGTGGCCACGCATCAGATTCAGATAAAACATTTCACGATCTTAGAAAAGAACTCTCTAATAAACAGCAAAGAATCGATAAAAATCTTAAGAAAAAAGCTTCAGAGGATGGATTATACAACTCATATTAAGAGAGATATTGCTCAATAATTGCATCTGCATCCTTTCGTTTCTGTTGCATCTCTTCTAAAAAAAGACTCATTTTTTCTGCAGCTTGTTTTTTACACTGCCCACACATCCGTTCACCATTCCGACAGGTAGAATAGATCTCTTGCAATTCCTCATCGTCTTTGATTAAATGATATAAAAACAACTCATAGATCATGCAATCATCGGGATTACCACCTTCTTCTTTTTGCTGAGCAAGGGTGACAGCTCCACCTGTTTTTGCATGCATAATCTTTTTTCTTGCCTCATCAGGAGTATCCGTTAAAAAAATTGCACTTTCTGGTTTGGAAGAAGACATTTTTTCACCAGTAAGACCTGTCATAAATCGATGAAACGTTGCAGATGGAGGAATAAATCCATAGCCATCAAAACCTGGTTCAGTTACGGCTAATGCACTGTCAATCCGAGAGATATCATCTGCTGTTGCATCATGAAGATATAATGCTTTGTAATCAGTGATTCTTTTACGATCAGTAAAACCAAGGTTCTGAACTACCTGTTCAGCATTATCTAAGAGTGCTTCAACTTCTTTATCAGATTTGACAAACACCCCAATTTTTCCATCTTTTGTTTCCATCACATTATATAATCGATGGGATTGAGCGATATCTCTACTCAGCCGGATATGAGGATCCTGATCGACACCAACCGGGACTAACACCGGTCTAATACCACCATATTTTTCTAATTGCACATGAAGAATATCCCCAGTTTGAATCAAGGGAGAAAACACATGAGTCATATTGGTTTCACCAGAAAAACCATAGGTGGCAGTCATCTGCGACCAATTCACCTTTTTTCCGAGAAGAAACGCTAAATCTTTCACATCCTGATTCTTTGATTGAAAATAAATATGACAATTCTTGGGATTTAAACCAAGCGCGATATAATTCTTAATGTATTCATTAATAGCAAGATCTTTTGTTTCTTTTAAACTAAAACCTCTGGTTCCATAAGATTCAATATCAGCAACAGCGATAAAAATATCTGCACCAATACTTTGATAATAAATGACCTCATCGATAACCATCTTGTGACCAAGATGCATTTTACCAGAAGGCATCAGCCCCGTTAAAATCGCCCAAGACTTGTTTTGCGCAATAGCCTCAAGAACACGATGAAAACCCCGATGACCAAACACTACTCCACGACGTAACAAGTGATGAGGATGATCGAGTTGTTTCCATTGATTTTCAGAAAAGGCTTCAATACCAAATTCATCTCGAAGTCGAGCATAATCTTGATAGGTCGAGGAACTCCAAGGATCAATCTTCATAAATTATCACAGGGGCAATAGCATCATGATTTCAAAAAGCTTGCCATCCCATCTCGTCAATCAGGGCAAAAAATATAAAATCAAAGGACACTATGTTAGGAACTGTTGGGAGTAGGTGGACGGCTCACGGCTTTTGTGCTGAGGAAAGTCCTCCCTCACTCTGAACCGAGGACCTATTCACGTAGGAGAGGCGAGAGTCTCTGCAGAGGAGCAGAAACGACACAGCCCATGAATAATGCAATGATACAAGTCTGTTGTTGAGATCTTTATGGGATTTGATGAAACGGCCAATCTGCCCTTGGAGCAAGCCTAAATGGTGGGATCAGTTGTTCAGACTGCTCACAGGTAAGGCGCTAAGTAGAATGCCGTTTAAAACAGAAGGAGGCTTACGGCCTACACCCAACAC
>CAZVKY010000001.1:6965-68464 GCA_964627915.1 uncultured Thermoplasmatales archaeon | reverse complement strand
GAGGGAGATTTGAACTCCCGTGGTCGTAAGACCAAAGGATTAGCAATCCTTCGCCGTAGCCAGGCTGGGCCATCCTCGCATCATCATATGCTAACAGGGGAATACTGCTTTCGGATAAAAAGATTATGCTTCATAACTGGCAAATGATTAAAATAGTCTTCAGTTATTTAAACCAACTGTATTATGGATGATTGGACTGAAAAATACAGACCAACCACATTAAAACAAATCGTTGGCAATAGAAAAACCGTGCAACAGCTAATCCGCTGGGCTAAACAATGGCAGACACAAATCCCTAAAAAAAAAGCTGTTATATTATCGGGGAAACCAGGGATTGGAAAGACCAGTTGTGCCTATGCTCTTGCAAATGATCTTCAATGGATCCCCATAGAATTAAATACCTCAGATGCCAGAAATGAACAACGAATCAAAGCAGTTGCCACTGCTGGAGCAACTCATCAAACCTTTGATAATCAGGGACAATATATTACGACTGCTTCAGGCGGTCGAAAACTGATTATTCTTGATGAAGCAGATAATCTTTATGAACGCATTAAAGGAAATGCTGCTTCCTCTTCAGATTATAGTGATCGCGGTGGTAAACGCACGATCATACAAACCATCAAACAAACACATCAACCTATTATCCTCATCGTTAATGACTACTATCAGTTAATCAAAGGCAGTGGAGCAGTTTTAAAATCCCTTGCGTTGCATCTGAAATGGTATCCACCATTTCCCAATGAAATTCAACATATGCTCAAACGCATCTGCAGCAAAGAAGGAATCAGTGCAAATCAAACAGTGCTGCAACAGATAAGTAAACAATGTAATGGAGATCTTCGATCTGCAGTGCGGGATTTGCAATCTATTTGTGTGAACAAAACAAAGATTACAAAAGATGATGTTTCAGTGCTTGGCAATCGAGATAGAGGAGCAATTATATTTGATGTGCTGAAAACAATTTTCACTCAGCAACATATTGATTCTATCAAGCAACAGGTTAGAAATGTTGATGAAGATCCTCGCTCTCTACTCTTCTGGATTACAGAAAACATACCTAATAGCTACAAGAACCCTTTGGATCGTTATCATGCATTTGATGCGGTGTCACAAAGCGATGTTTTCCTCGGGCGAACTTTTCGTCGTCAACACTATAGTTTATGGGCTTATGCATCAGAAAAAATGAGTCTTGGTGTCTCCCTTGCAAAAACAAGAAAAATTTTTCCATCGAAATATCAATTTCCAAGTTGGTTAAAAGCTGGAAAACAAAACAAACAATTAAGTGCTGCAAAACAACATATGCTTCAAAAACTCTCAACCTATCATCACTGTTCATTGAACAAAACTGAAAACCTGATTTATCCCTACACAAAAAAACTCTTTACTCATAACAACGCATTTGCTTTAAAACTCATAGAAAACCTTGATCTATCTGATGAAGAAGCAATCACTCTTTTAGATATGACTCAGAAACAAGCAAAAAATCATATCAAAAAAATAAAAACTGATACCACTCAAAAGCAACAAAATGATGAAGAAAAAAATGAAATAACAAAAAAAGACGAACCTGTTAATGAGAGCAATCATCAACAAAAAGAACAATCATTGCTTTTTGATTTTTGAATCAGTATCCTCTAGTTGACTCATGATCTCAATAGTTTGCTGTTTATAATAGCCTTTTAGTTTATGATATGTATCATCAGACATCTTTTCATATCGATGTAATTTCTCAATTTTTTTTAGTACATCCATCAACAATGTTTTCTCTGTTGACAACACCTCATCAGATTCAAATGCTCTTTTTCTTGTTTTCCCATTTTTCCTTTTTCGTAAACCATACACAAAAGAAACCAAAAGCAAAATAATCAACAGAATCGTTAACGTCAATGTATACACATTGAACAATGCCTTATCAGACTCAGTAGGAATAGAAACACTATATGAGGAATTCATTGAAAGAGCGGAAGCAGAGGCAATATCAGTGTTCTCATAGGAAATCATTAGCTCTGAAGTATTTCTTAACAATGTTTTGGAAAACTGCTGAATACTAACAGGTAGCGTATATGTTAGTTCAATCGTATTTGATGATATGGTGGCTTGCTTGATATCAGAAATGTTTCCCTGATACACATTTCCTCCGATTTTTACCGTTGGAATAATGGTATTATTCACCGTTGACTGAATATTATCAGCATTTGTTGGAATCCAAAAAAGCAAATTGGTAATGTTTGTGTCATCTTCAATGATTTCCAGGTTGATTTTTTCATTCACATAAATAAATTCCTCCCCCAATGTTAATTGAATACGATGAGAGTCAGTATTTAAAGAAATAGTCTGACCAGTAAAAACAATTAGCATGGTGAACAGAATCAATGCGATGGGAAGAATCCTCTGTTTTTGTATCATATGTATCCGCAGCACAATATAATGCTTGTATATATTTATTTCGAAAGATTGCCTCCTATATAGTACAATTCATCTGAGAAGATTTGATTAAAAAAAAACCGAAAGAAAGAGGTATTATGAACCAAGCTTTCGTTTCCGTAGATAAATCGCTAAGATAAGACAAGCAAGTCCAATAAAAGAAACCACCATAGGGATTTTATAGTTTCCTAGAATCAAATCCATGCCGGTAGCAATAATAAGCATAAACCCAATAACCGCTAACGGAAGGGCAAATATTGAATCATGAGATGAATTCATCAGCCATTACCTATACATCCAACTATCAATTCTTTGTTTATAAAAGCTTGTCATCAACAAATCTTAAATTTGTATCAAAAAATTATGCAGAAACATGAAAATAAAAAATATGTGGTTTCTTTTTTATCCGTTTGATTTTATGACCATTCTGCATTGAACGAAACGCAAGGTTACTTTTTTTTGTGTAAATCCCAATGCCACCTTTATTGATAAACCATACATCCTCATTATTATCTGTCATCGATGTTTCACCAATGAACAACACTTTCTGTTACTTCTCTTTAATAAGTCTTCATTGACGGCTCTTATCAAAATTAATACAATTTTTGGATATATTCTTTCAAACCATCAATGGAAAAAAAGATTTGATAAAAAATTATTCTCGATGTTTTCCTTCCTCAATGATAACCTCTATCTCAAGATCATATTTCTCTTCAATTTCTCGTTTCATTCTTTGAATATCTTGCACAGCATCTTGCTTTAGTTCTCGGGGTAAAACAATAGTTGCATATTTTTTCATAGCGTATTCACCATCTTTTCATTTAAGGACCCAATGATGACACCAATAAAAAATCTTTGTTTTTGTATTAGAACCAGGAATCATTTTCATTCAACAAAACCATACCGCACTCATTTTCCTTTGAAGAAAAAAGCGATAAACATCCCAAGTGATTTAAATGATAACAACCTCATAATAAAAGGAAAACATAAATGAAAAAACCATCCTCCATCATAGTGGCAATACTCATTATTTTGATTCTTCCCCTCCAACAAGCATCGCTAACACACATACAAGCAGATCCAACATCAACTCCTCTTAATCATGTTCATTTCACTTTTATTTATGGACGATTCGTTCTATACATACAACCAACACAGCAACCATCAGCAGAAGGATATCCTATTATTTTTTTATTTCATGGAGCAAGTCAACATGCGTTTTCTTGGTTGATCGGACTAAACAAATGGAACAAAAACCAGATGAGCTTCGCCACTGAAGCATTAGATAATGGTTTCTTTCTTATCATGCTTGAATCAAATCGACCGATTCGACCCGGTCCACGAGCATGGGATGTATTTACCACAAACAACTCAGAAAACAATGATATACGTTATGTGCAATCAATCGTATCCTGGTTGAATGAAAGTCAACTGCAGGTAAACACCAATCATCTATTCTGTGCTGGGTTTTCATCAGGTGCTTTCATGTGCAGTCGACTAGCGTTAAACTGTGAACATCTCTTTGATGCCATCGCGGTTAATTCAGGATGTAACGCTGATAGTATTACTCTAACCTCACGCGGTCCTGTATTTGATATGAATACCTCATTTAAGCTATCCACAGATCATCCACCAACGATTCTTCTCCATGGTCAAAAAGATCAACTCGTTTCCGTTCAATGTGCAACCAATTATTATCAAGATCTTAGAAATTCTTCCGTTGAAACACAAATACTTATTGAACCATCGCAAGGACATATCTGGATTTCAGCTTACAATCTGGACATTCTCAACTGGTTCACCCAACACATCCAGTATTAACTTGTTTCTTTTCTTCTCTCATTTACTTAGATTAAGGGAACATGTAATTCCTTATCCTGCCGGATAATCACGGTGTTAATCAATCCTCTGATGATATCAATAGGTCCAAAGAATTCACCCTTGCCAATAACCAAAACATAATCCCCACCCATCTCATAGGGATCCCAGCAATAAATAAAATAGGTACCCGATTGAGAAATATTTACATCCAAAATAGGGCCTTTATAATAGGATTTTCCACCAAAAGGTTCAAAAAATGTTTCTCGTGGCATCCCGGGTAACACATTTTCCATTACCAAACCACCACACCCTTCAGGAACATCAAAAGGAAATGATTGATTCAACTCTGGTAAACCAGGACCAACCAATGCATACCAAGGAACAAAATCCTCATAAAAACCATTGGCCACCGGCACAATCAATTCCACATAGATATTCACGGGTCTGTTCCCCACGGTGATCTTATACACATCAATATCATCACCAACATTATTATCAGTATTTTCTAACCAGGCATAAAATGCCTTTGACTTCTCAATCATTTTCCACACATAAAATGGATGTTCCTCAGAATAATCATTGCGTTCAATATATGGAACATGGGCAGAAGTCATACCAGCTAATCCAATGATTACAAAAACACTAACCCCCATAATAATCATTTTTCTCATAATATTTCCTCCAACTTTAACAAAAATTCAATTGTTTATATAATTTATCATAAAAATATGGCGAATATTTGTTTTTTTTCAAATAAAGTATGCTATTAATGATCAATTTTTTTTGGTTTAAGCACTCGAGCCCAATACACAAATGGTGTATCACAAAAAGCGACCACAACTTTCATGATAATGGAAACAAAAAAAATCTGAATGATAATACCCCAAGAAAAAACACCAACAAAAGCAACAAGGGTAAACACCGTATTATCAATCAGCTGACTGAGTATCGTAGAAAGATTATTTCTCAACCATAACTGATTTTTCTTTTGTTTTTTCTTTAACCGATTAAAAAACCAGACATCATGAGTCTGGGAAATCAAATACGCTATGATACTTGCAAAAGCAATGCGTGGAAGCACAGAAAACACTGCAGCAATATCCTCACTCATCGTAAGCGAAGATTCATGAGGAACAAAAAACAAGGTTATCTGCATGATAACTGTAGTAACCAGTAAAACAAAAAAACCAATCCAAACAGATTTTTGTGCATCCTTCTTTGAATGATTCTCATTTAAAATATCGGTCACTAAAAACAATGAAGAATAAATCACAGTGCCCAGAGCAGTGACCAAACCAAAAATCTCCACAGTTTTCATCACCTGGATATTAGCAAGAATCACCACAATTGCTGTCCAAACATATAATCCAGTCTTTCCAAAAAGCCGATAGGAAAAAATAACAATGAGGAAACTCAACAAAAGTAAACCAATCCATAAGAGTTCATTTATCATTCAAATAAGAAAACATTTAATTCACTTTAAACGTTTTCACATCCCTCATGGGAAATCTTACCTTTCAGATCACTGCAGAGGACAACACCGCCCGAACGGCACAGTTAACTGTAAAACATGGCAGTATAGAAACACCGGCACTCATGCCGGTAGCTACTAAAGCAACCGTCAAAGCATTATCTTCAGATGATTTACAACAGTTACATGCTCAACTTCTCATCTGTAACACCTATCATTTAATGTTACAACCAACCGCGGATATTATCGAAAACCAGGGTGGACTACATCGATTCATGAACTGGGATAAACCTCTTATCACTGATAGCGGAGGTTTTCAAGCATTTTCTCTTGGAATTGGCAAAGAACATGCCGTAGGAAAAATGTTTTTCCCAGGAGAAGGTCATCTCAGTAGTAAAAAAAAGGGTGAATCAATCGCTAGCGTTAGTGATAAAAAGATAACCTTTCGATCCATTTATGATAACTCAAGACAATATCTCACACCAGAAAAATCTATTCGAATCCAAGAACAACTGGGTGCAGATATGATCCTAGTGCTTGATGAATGCACCTCTCCACTTTCCAACAAAACCTATACCACTGAAAGTTTAAAACGAACACATCAATGGGCAAAAAAATGCCTGCAGGTTCATCAAACAGATCAAGCACTAATAGGCATCGTGCAAGGTGGACACTGGCAGGATCTGCGGGAAAAGAGCGCACACGTAATCGGTGGCATGGAATTTGATGGACTCGCTATTGGAGGATCATTGGGTAAATCTAAATTAGATATGTATCATATCCTCAACTGGGTTGTTCCATTACTACCTGAAAATAAACCACGGCATCTGCTCGGTATTGGTGTGGTAGAGGATATCTTTGAATCAGTGCAACGAGGCATCGATCTTTTTGATTGTGTCTCCCCAACCAGAATCGCTCGCAGTGGCTATGCTCATATTCGTCCGCCAAAGGGAAGCAAACAAAACAAATACCGATACAAACTCACCTCTATCAAATATCGAAATGATAATCAACCCCTTGATCCTAACTGTCAATGCAAGGTATGCAAACACTATTCAAGAGCATACATCCATCATCTCCTCAAAACCAATGAACTACTCGGTTTTAATCTTATCAGCTATCATAATCTTTATTTCATGCTGCAACTCATGTATGACATAAGAACAGCCATTAAAGAACAGCGATTCAACAAACTAAAAAAAGAATGGAACATGCCTGAACAATAAGCTTTCAATCAGATTTTTAATCTATTTTTTCAATTGTTAATGTCAATCCATTTATCTCTGTTACCAAAACAATATCATCTTTTTTCACAGACTTACCATGTGTTACCGCTCTCCACTGTTCACCATGAACAAAAACTCTCCCCCCATCATCAAATGATTCCAATGCCACTGCTTTTGACCCAATTAATCCTTCACTTCCGGTCACGGGTTGTTTTAACTGAGGAAGAAATACATAACTGACAAAGACAAGTAAAACTACTAGTAAAACAATTACACTACTAATTATTTCAAAAGGAACATCAAAATAAAAAAGCACTATTAGAACACCTGCAGCAGCAAGAAGTTCATCTAACATGAACAAAAAATATTTGACACTGTTTCTCATAAGCATTCATTTATAGAGTTATCACTTTTTATAGCTATTTGCATCTTAAAAAAAGTTAGATACAACGTTAACCATCTAACTAAATCACTTGAGAGAAACCATTGATGGGCCCGCCGAGATTTGAACTCGGGTTACTACCTCCCCGAGGTAGAAGGATACCAAGCTACCCCACGGGCCCAAGATGAAAAAGAATAAATTGAGAAAGAGAAAAAAATATCATTTGAAATAGTTTATGGTTTCCATATGGGTCCTCCCAATGGAAAAATAGTTTTACCTGCCATGGTGTTGATAAGAACGGATGCTGCAGCATAAAATGATAACACTGATGTTGCCATTAAAAAGATACCACCAACAATTGAGGACGCACCAGTTAGATAATGGGGGATTAATCCGACAACTGCGATATCAACAACAACGAGAATACTAAAAAGCACTTTATTTGTCATCAGCGAAGCAACCGTGGCAATGAGACTAAAAATGAGAATTGTAATAAGACCAAATGCATAATGAGCAATATCAAAAGTTACCCCACCAAAGATACTAAACAATAGGGTAAAAGCAATTGCATACATGGTCATTGCATATGTGGTAAATACAGTAGCACCAAAGATATTATTTCGTTTAAATTCCATTATTCCAGCCACTAACTGAGCACTTGCTCCAAAAAACAATATCCAGGGAACCATCAATAATTTATCAATACCTGAAGTCAACCCAAGATAACCTGATCCAATAACAAAGGCTGCAACAGCTAAACCAATGAGTCCAAGAGCCGCCGGTTCAGCCGGAAGTAATGCCTCTGATGTTGTCACACTTGTTTTTGCAGTAGTTTTAGCCATTGTTTTACACCTTTTTTTTAAGCAGGAATAAAATCACTCATAAAAACCTTTTCAACGAAAATGATCATGGTTGAACTTAAGTTTTTATAGGAAAAGTGTGTTACGTGGATGGCATAGGGGCGTGTAGCTTAGCTTGGTTGGAGCACCCGGCTGATAACCGGGAGGTCGCCAGTTCGAATCTGGCCTCGCCCACTTCATTTTTTGTATTCAAGCAATGATTTCATCAAATACATACTCATCCCAGGATCGTTTTCCTAGTACAATTTCTAATTCAACCGGGGTAATAATTGGTGTTTTATATTGCACATAATCATCAATAGCAACCCGTGGGCATAATGTTGAAACAAAACAATCAATAGATAAAAAACCTTCAAGATATGATGGATTTATATGAGTAACGGTTAACAAATGAGCCTGTTTTTTGTTTTTCAAAAGCATCCTATGAATGCTTTCAGCTAATTCTCTTCTCATCTGACCTGGTTTCAAACCAATTAAAACTCCAAATGATTGAGCACTTTGCGCATGGGCAATAGCACCATATCGTTGCCGAAGAATGGTATCTTTTAAATCCAGTAATTCCTCTTTTTTCACCTGCTTAGTATAGGGATCAGCAACCACAACAGGTTTTTTCACAGACAGAAGAAGCCCGATAGGATGAAATAATCCACTTCCTACAAACAAAAAGGAATCAACAATATCTTTGGATGTTTTTCCTACAGAAAAGTTACAGCCAAGGATTTGACCTTTGGTAAAAATTCGATTATCACCATTAGAAACAATTGGGTTAAAACCATGTTTTTTTACTACTGAGACCATATCATCCAATAGATGAATATGTTGGGCCGTGGTAACAAGGCCAATGTTTTTTCCTTCAATATCTGTGAGTGCTTTTTTCACGATTTCAAGGACCTGTTGATTGGATAAGACATTGACAAAAAAATAGGGAATCGTCTTGTTCTGTGATACTGAGGGGATGGGAAGATGACCCAGTTGAATGACTGCATCCGCCATTAATGATGTTACATAATCAGTAGGAATCAAATCACATGATCCATAACAGGGATCAATATGAATAAAACAGTCTGCCCCGGTTTGTTGTTCGATATAATCTGAAATCTCAAATGCTTTATGTTTAATGCCCTCCGGGATTTGAAGGAGGATACGTTCCCAATTATGTTTCTTTATCTTTTTTAGCACCTCATCAAAAACAAGAGAATACCCAGAAATATTCATGGTTTCTCACCATGATACATCCATGATAATATCTCTTCAAATTTTTGTAATCGATAGTCATAATCATCATTTGCCATATCAATAATGATATGATTCTCCTGTTCATTAAATGATTCAAAGGTTTTTTTCTGTTGTTGATAAATCTCCCATCGACCATCTGAAACTGTTTTCTGTTTTAATCGCTCCTGTAACCATTGAGCAGCGATATTTTCCGGGCAGATACATTCAATGGGGATAAAAAAAGCATTGTTTTCCTCTGCAAGTTTTTCTGCTTGTTCACGGTAACATCGTTTTTGAAACGTTGCATCAAGAACAACTGAATCATTTTGTTGTAACAACCCTTCTGCTCGTTCCAGGAGTTTTTCATAGGTTTCTTTCACTCGTTCTGGAGCATATAAGCCGCTGTCTGGTTCATCATGATGCCGTTCGAAACGGTCAATACCAGCCAGATCCTTTCGAATAATATCCGTGTTTAATGAAGTCGCATGATAATCCACGGCAAGTTTTGATGCAAATGTTGATTTACCTGTTCCTGTTAAACCACTAATCAGAAACAACACTGGTTGATCTTTCGTATATTGAAGATGAAATAACCTTGTGAAATACTCAGCTAATGCAAAATATTTTTTGGCAGTAGCAATAATTGACTGTCGTTTCTCTTGAGTGATTTGTTCATCAGCAAGCTGAAAACCAATTACTTTTCCTCGGACATAGGCTCGATATGATTTATAAAAATTCAACACATCAAACAAACTGTTATCATGACTTTTCTCCACATAATCCAGAATGAGATGACTCGAAAGAAAGGGATGATTATTAACATCCAAATCCATGGCTAAAAAACCAATATCAGATGCAACATCAATATATCGGAAGCGTTTATTGAATTCAATACAATCAAAAATACAGATACCATCTTCATCAATCACAATATTTCCTGAATGTAAATCACCATGACAATCAAAGATATATTTATTCTTCTTCCGATGATCTAAAACAGAGTGATGATACTTAAAAAATTCTTTATTTGTTTGTTTTATAAAATTATACGTCTCCTTTGAAATAGTTACATCGATAACTGATGCTGTTTGCTCAAAGTTTTCCATAACGTTTTGTTTCACTGATTCAACAGAACCATACTCATTTATTGTTTCAGAGAAAGATTGTGACTCATAGAAATCTACTAAGATATCAGCGATATTTTCAATGTGAGTTTTGGTAACCTTTTCTTTTTTTAATAATTCATTCATTAACTTGTTTTGATCAAATCGATGCATTTTCACCGCATATTCAACAATTTTTCCATTTCCGTTAATAGTTAGTTTTTCATCATCAGTCTCTGTAAAGGATACCACAGAGTCATAAATATCAGGGCATAACCGTCTATTTAACCGGATTTCCTCCTTACAATACCATTTTCTTTTCTCTAGCGTTGAAAAATCAAGAAACCCAAAATCAACTGGTTGTTTGATCTTAAACGCATAGTCATCAACCAAAATAACAAATGAAATATGAGTTTGAATCATCTCTAGATCTGTTGAAGCATCATACCCATAAGTGGCGGGATTTTGAATCTGATCTACAAACTGGGATTGATTCATAGCAACTGTTGAAGGTGTTTTGCTTTTAAAAATCTTATTCACTAACCATCAATACAATAAAATAACAAATATGATATGAATAAAAAGAAGAACGACAGCAGATGGAATCAATAGATTATACATTCGAGTGGTATCTGTTTTAAGATATTCACTGCTTAACACGTTACATAGATGAATCGGAGAAATAAGATAGCCAATAAATCCACTCATAAAAAGAATACTCACAATTCCAACAATATCCATTGACATCACATGAAACCATGGTTCAACAAGGATATATGAAAGTGTAATCCCACTGAGAAGATAACCAGTGAGCACACCAAGAACAAAAGGAAAAAGAATGATAATGATAAGAATAGGGATAGGAAGTAATTGAAGCAAAGAAAAAATAGCTTGATTCGCTCCAGAAACAGAAAAAATCTCTCTAAATAACATGATACCAATGATAACTACAGCAAGTTTCCAGGTCAAAGCATTCTTACAAAATAGTTTATACTGAGAAAAACCCACATCAGAAAGAACATACAACAAAGCAATGCTTACGATCACTCCAATAATAAATGCTGGAAACAAATCAATAAAACCCGCATAGGTCAGCACAGAGAAAACCAAAGGAACTACTGGCGGCAATAGATAAAGAAAACCCTTACTATCACGTTTTATCACCTTTTCATCAGTATTATTATTTTTATTTAATTTCCATAGTTTACTCACCCGTCTTAAAAAAACAAAACCAATAAGAATCATACTAAAAAAAGCAACCAAATTAGCCAGAATAAGATGATACATATTGATATTTGCTAAATCAGCCATAATCAAAATCGTGGAAGAAATTGGATACACGGGAAACCAGATATGACGAAACCAGATATTAAAATAGTTTTTTTGATTCGTCTTCAAACCAAATTTTTCCCCCTCCTCATCCACAATGGGAGCAGAAAACAAAGCACCACCCGGAACAGGCATCAACCCATAAATAGCAGGAATAAGACCAATAGTACCTCCTTTTGAAAAAAAAGAACGAAGACTATCAATCAATTTAGCAATCGCACCAGTATCCTGCATTAAAGAAGCCAACATATAGATAAGAGTCATCAGAACAGCCAATTCAATGGTCTGAAATTGAAAAGAGGAGGTATCAACATTATAAATCAACGCTTGAATCACTGCCTTTCCAATAGTCTCAGGACGAGCAACTGCTAAGGAAAAAATGGCTACGATCCCAGAACCAACAATCAAAGAAAGCCCAAAATTATACCGTTTACGTATCATCAACACGATCGCAGCAAAAGCAATCAACACACCAGACAGACTAATAAAAATAGAAGTTGATGTCATATTTGGCCACTTATGCCCTCATTAAGAAGTGCTAATTAAATTCTTTGCTGCCTTACTAGCATTCTCAATAATGTTTTTGACATCATACTGCTGAAAATGATAATCAACATACAATGGTGTTCCATGGATGATAGTTGTACATACATCACCACCATTTGCTGCATATATCACCTGTGAAATAGGATCATGACAGGGTGTCAAATGAGGTTTCAGCAAATCAATGAGGATCAGATCAGCTTTTTTTCCCACCTCAAGAGAACCAAGATCCTGCTCCATACCAAGCGTTTTTGCACCCCCACGAGTTGCTAAATCAAACACGGTTTGTGCTGGAAGAACCTTTGAATCCCAACGATGCTGCTTATGTACAAGTGCAGTCATTTTCATCGTATCAAACATATCTAATGTATTATTACTAGCGGCTCCATCTGTCCCTAGACTAACCGATACACCTGCATCAAGTAACTCTGGAACTGGAGCATATCCACCCGTGGCAATCTTCATATTGCTCACAGGACAATGAGAAACCGAGACACCAGAATTTTTCATAACCCGGATCTCATTTTTTGTTATCCAACCACAATGCGCTAAACTCATCCGGTTATTTAGTAAACCCACGGATTGTAATTGTTCAACTGGTCTTTTCCCAAAAGTTTTCTGAACATTATACACTTCATCTCTAGTTTCTGCACAATGCGTATGCACTGAAACATCAGATGAATCAGAAAGATCTCGGATTTTTTCTAAGGTCTCCGTGCTACAGGTGTAGGTTCCATGAGGTGCAATCACAGGAGTAATCAACTCATGATTTTTCCAATGATTAATAAAACGTTTACAAGCAGGAAAAAGCTCAGTTGCATTGTATTCAGGGGTTCCATGATCAATGAAGGCAAAACCAAGTGCTGCTCTCATTCCCATCTGTTCAGCAATCTTGGCAATGGTATCCTCAAAAAAATACATATCCTGAAACAGGGTGGTTCCAGAAGAAATCATCTCAAGAAACGCTAGTTTTGATGCCACTGCTACTTTATCACTAGTAAGCTTTGCTTCCACGGGCCAGATCCTTTTTTCAAGCCATTCCTGCAATGCCATATCATCCCCATATCCACGAAGCAATGTCATCGGAACATGCGTATGCGTATTAATTAGACCCGGAAGCACCAGTTTTTTGCTAGCATCAATGTTCAGATCTGCTTCAACAGTCAATGGTTTCTTTGAGATCTCAGCAATCGTTGAATCTTCTATATAAATAGAACCTTGGAAAATATCTCGTTGATCATTTTGAGTAAGTATCAATCCATTGTTGATGAGAATGCTCATGATAGCATCCCTTACTCATCGTTTAATCGCTGTGCTGTCTGCCAGTTCTTATCAAAATCACGATGAAGTGATTCAACAATTTCTTTTTCAATCGTCCAAAAACCAAGTTCATCTTTTTTCATAGGACCAGATAAAATCAATGCTCGATCATCACCAAGGATATAATTCCCAGCGATATGATTACTTTGTTTTACATTTAATCCATTGAAACGATCCTTATCCTTAAATCGATTAACCAAAACCTTGGATTGAGCTGGAATCTGGACATCTCCAAGATACTCAGCCATAATCTTAGGATTATCAACTTCTGAAATATCCCATTCAACCGTGCGTCGAGAGGATGGTGATTCAGTTGTTGTTTTTTTCGTTCCAAATTCAATAGCAATAGCAACAACAACTACGCCGATGCCAAAACCTATCAATAATGAAAGAATGTCCACCATATTCAATCAACCCTTCCGTAAGGGATAACCGTTCACCCTATTATAATTGTTTCCTTGAAAACAAAGCAATTTCCCTCATTTTTTAATCTCTATTCAAGAATTTGTTTGCCGAACTGACCAAAAATTAAAATACAGCCCGCAATTCTTCGCTTTTAAAAGAAAGCAGATTTATTTGGGATTATCATGAATAGATCATATATCGCTGTTAACGGATGGAACGCTCATCTTCGGTTTTCCTCAGCTCACATCATCCCTGAATATGAAAAATGTGGACGGTTACATGGTCATACCTATGCCATCCAAAGTAAAATTTTTGGAAAACCAGATGAAAAAGGAATTATCGCAGATTTCTCCGTGATTAAACAAATACTACGAAAGATTGCAAACACCTTAGACCATAAAATCCTCATCCCTACTGAAAGTACCGTCGTTACGATTACTCAGGAAAATTCAGATATCACGGTTCATTCACTGGGGAAAACATATGTATTTCCATTAAGTGATTGCGTACTTCTTCCAATTCCATCCACATCAGCTGAAAATCTTGCGCTATACATCTTAAATACTTTTATTGATCAACTTAAACCAGAAAAAAATATTACATCAATAGAAATAGGAGTGGATGAAGGATACGGACAAGGAGCACGAGTACAAAAAGATATTAATAAATAGGTTGAATGAAAAAATGGCTCAAAACGCAGTTCTTCTCCTCTCAGGCGGCCTGGATTCATCAGTGAGTGCTTATATGGCCAAACAAGAGGGTTTCATTAATTGTTATGCGCTCTCTTTTCGATATGGTCAACAACATCAAAAAGAAATACAGGCAGCAAAAAGGATTGCACAAACCTTATCCGTAAATGAACATCTCTTCTTTGACTTATCTCTTGATCTCTTTGGTGGATCATCTCTTTTAAAAAAAACAAATGAATCAATACCTAAACCAGAATCTGTAGAAGGCATTGGTAACATTATTCCTTCAACCTATGTTCCCGCACGAAACACCATTTTTTTATCAATAGCATTATCATATGCTGAAACAAAAAAAGCAGATGCTATTTTTATTGGTGTAACTGCATCTGATTATTCCGGATATCCCGACTGTCGACCTGAATATATAAAAGCATATCAACAGCTTGCTAATTTAGCCACAAAACGATCCGTAGAAGGTAACCCGGTCACCATTAAGACTCCTCTATTACATCTCTCAAAAAAGGAAATCGTGCAAAAAGGAAACAAACTAGATGTTCCCTTTGAAAAAACATGGTCATGCTACAATGGAGAAAAAAAAGCATGCGGACACTGTGATTCCTGTCTTTTACGATTAAAAGGATTCAAAGAAGCAGAGATACAGGATCCACTTCCTTATTCCTCGTATCCTCCTTGGTATAACAACGAATAAAAACCCGTTAAATCTGCTTTTGCTGTTTTTTATTTTGCAGATACTCATATGCATCTAGAGAAATTGGAATAGATACCAAGATGATGATCAAAATCACTAAACAGATAATACAATCCTCAGGTACATTATACACGGTTGGTTGCACTGAAGCATCCCAGAAAGCGCCATTGAGGATATCATTAAACAACAAATTCACGGTTCCCACCCAGGGAAGCTCCCCACGGGCTTTACCTGTTACCCAGGAGACAAGAATAGGTTCACTACATATACCACCTGCTTGATCACATCGATCATTGGTACGGGGATTATCACCCTTTGTAATATAGCCTTCATGGGATGGTTTATAATTACTCAATCCAATAGATGGAATATTAATTGCTTTTACATCATATAATCCATATTCTGTAACAGTATATGTGGTTTGATTTCCATCATGATCAACCGAAACCCAGCAGATCGCTCGATGAATGATTTGATCCTCATCAGTTCGACCATATTTTCGATAAATGATCACATCACCATAATCACCATAGGATTGATAACCACCAGCTCCCTTAGCCATTTCACCACCTAATGAACTTCCTCTGGTAACAATATCAGCTTTACTGCCAACATCAACTAAAAGAACCATATCTCCTGCATCAATGGTTCCAATCCGACCAAATGGTTCATCAAGATGCATCATGCTGCCGGATTCAATAGCAACCATGGGAGCAGCTAACCACTGACCAGTATATCCCCAAAGTAACATTAGAATAATGGTGACCACAAAAATAGCTACTAAAATATCTCGAATAAAAGAGATTTTTTCATCATCGCTTCGCCAAAACTTTATCAATGATTTTTTAAGATCTTCAACTGCCATTATTGATCACGTTTCTGTTTTTTCACCGGTTCTTTTTTCACCACGACTTGAACAAGGTCAGAGCCGCAGATGGGGCATTCTTTCATCTGTGAATCAACTATTCGACCGCATCCACGACATCGAGATTGCCATTTAAACCTTTTTGTAATTCCTTTTTGACTTAATGATTGAAATGAAATATCTAAAAAATCAGCCATATTCTGCATGGCGTAATCATCTGTAAGAATAATAGGTTGGTAGGTGTTTTCATTTTTAATCTCATAGGCAAGAGCTAGAAGTTCACAATCCGCATCTGATAAACGAGAACGTTCACCCTGTTTTTTTACTAATTCAAAAACTTTTTTCTGTGAATCCTTAAGAGGTGAACGAATGATTAATCCCTTTTGTTTCAAGAGTTGAAAAAGAGCAAAATCTTTTCCGCCAGGGGAAAACTCATGAGCAATCAATGGGGTGGTCATCAAAGAAATTGATTGATTATAAAATGGTTTTCCAGAAAGAATCGCAGAAGTATCAATCAAATACATCATATGCTTCTTTTCTTTACTCAATTAATTCACCAATCATCAAAAACAATATCTTTATCTTATTCTGTGATTTTATCAGATATAAAACTATTGGTCCTCTTTCTTAAAAAAATCAGATAAGAAAACCAATCTTTGCTCACCAGAATTCATGTTTCGAATAATCACTGCTTGTTGTTGTTTTTCATCAGGACCCAGAAGAAGGACCTCTTTAGCATTTCGATAATTTGCATATTTCAAGGCTTTTCCAATGCCACGGCGTTTTAAATCAATATCAACGTTATACTGCTTATTTCGCAGGCGTTGAGCAATTGAAATGGCATCAGATATAAGATCATCATCAACCGGGATAATAAAATAATCAAGAAATTCAGATGGAAAATCAATTTTCTCAAGTTGCATTGCTAAAATAGTTCGATCAAAACCCAAAGCAAACCCAGCTGTAGGCGTATCTCTTCCACCAAAAAGATTGATAAGACGGTATTCCCCTCCACCACAAATCTGTTTTTCAGCTCCAAGAGCAGGTGCTTCAATTTCAAAAACAATACCCGTATAATAATCTAACCCACGAACGATCCCCAGATTCAAGCTGACATTAGTCAATTGAAAGGATTCTTTTAAAAAAGACATAACCTTTTGTAACCGATCAATGATCTTTTCTGCTTGAGCATCCGTTTCTAACATTTTTTTGATCTTATCAAGATCATCTGATCGAAGAATATTAAGAAAAGCAGTAATTTTTTCTTGGGGTAATCCTGCCGTAATTAGAATTGTTTCAACCTCATCAAACTCTTCCTTGTCAATAGCAGGAATCAATAATGATTGAGTTTCATCTGAAATTGAAAAATAAAGAAAGACTTGTTTCAGCAAAGATAAATCTCCAATATGAAGATTGATATTATGTAAACCCACCGAGGAGATCAGTGCCGAAGCCATACTAATCAATTCTGCGATTGCTTCAGGTTGACCTGTTCCAATAAGTTCACACCCTGCTTGCATGAACTCTCGATACCTTCCTTTCTGAGGCCGATCATAACGGAAACAATTACCAAAATAAAACAATTTCAATGGCTTTGGTTCCATCTGAAGCTTATTCACATAAAAACGAATAACCGGAGCAGTTAACTCCGGACGTAACGCTAGATTTCTTCCTCCTTTATCAGTAAAGGAGTATAGTTCATCTAAAATCTGATCACCAGATTTCTCAGTGAATAAATCAAGATGCTCAAAAGTAGGGGTCTGAATCTCAGTATAACCATAGGATTCAAAAACACTACGAATTTTGCTTTCAACAAATCTACGCTGATTCATTTGACTGGGAGAAAAATCCCTTGTTCCACGAGGTATTTCAAACACAACTAGACCAAATGAAAAGTCCTCTATATTATCTTTATTGAAAACTGAATAGATTTGATTTTTCTTCTTTTTTACATTGATGATTTCAACATCGAAAAGCTATGCAATCTTTATCTATACAAAAGTATTTAAATTACATATCATTTTCAATAGTAATTAAAAAAAATGGTGGAGTTTTCTCTAATGGATAATGACAAAATAGTAATCGATATACCAAAGGAAAAAAAGAATCTTCTCAAAAAACTTGGTCTTTCAGCACAAGATGTTTTTTACCGAGGACTTCAGGAATCATTACGACAACGATACCGTGAACTCAACCTCATGGAAGATGATGAGGAGGAAATCGAATTAATCGATGTAGCCTCATTTACTAAAGAAATTCGGGAAATAGAAGATTTTATGGTTAGCGAAAACAATATCGCCAATAATTAAAAAACATCTTTCTTATCATTTTCATCCTTGAAGAGTAGCATGACGTTTGCGCATGGTTTCCTCTGTCTCATTTTTACTATCTAACAAATCAGCGATGAGACCATCCAATAAAATCCAAACACTCGCCTCAAACAATGTCCCCAACGGTGCACACCGTTTTCTTTGTTCTTCATTACAACCAGCTGAAACAAACAAGGTAATATCAGCAAACTGATCAATATCTGAATCCTTCTTACCGGTGATTGAAACCACTTTCGCCTTTAAATTATGAGCAATTTCAGCAGTCATCACCGCAGGAATGGTTTCACCAGAACCAGAAACAATAATCACTAAATCACCTTCTTGAACCGGGATAGTAATTGTTTCACCAACGACAAATGCTTGAAAACCAAGATGAACCAACCGAATAGCAAATGCTTTGGCAACCAGACCTGATCTTCCTGCACCATACACAAAAACATGATTTGCTTTAAAAAACAGTTTTTTTACCTGATCAACATCCTCTTGAGAAACCGTTTTTAAAATATCCTGAACTTTCCGTTGAATATACTGAACTGACTCTGAAAAAACGGCGTCATTTTTCATTTGATGCTTCATTAGATCCCCGAAAGATCCCGATAATCTGCTTCATCCCCACCAGTTCGTTTCATAATCGCTTTTTCAACCTGCAACCGCATATATACCGCATCATGTTCAAGTAATGGTGATTCAGAAACAAGTGATACATTATATTTATTATCCAAAATAACATCAATCAATGGGCTTAATGGCATATCACCCTTTTTAATAGGAAGATGATATTGTTCATTTCCCTGTTCATACAATACACCAGTGACATGAATCAAATAATGATTAAGGTTTAATTTCTCTAAGGTATCAAAAACCTCTTGAAAATCTTCTTTTGATTTCAAACAACCATCTCCACGAGCATGAATATGACCAACATCAATCACTGGAACAATCTCTTTAACCTTCTGGCAAACAGAAACAATTTCATCAAGACTCCCAAAAACTTTCTGTTTCCCCATGGTCTCAAGTCCAATATTAACAGAGAGGCCCTCCTTCTTTAGCAGGGAAACCAGTTTTTTTGTATTACTGACAATTTTATCAAGGGTTTCCTCGTTTGTTTTATCCCCATAATATCCTGGATGAAGAATCACGGTGTTTGCTCCCATCATATCAGCAAGAACAGCAGAACTTTTTGCTTTTTCAAAACTCAACTCCACTTCATCATCACTCGCAAGATTGATATAATAGGGAGCATGAACATGAAGTTCCACATCATGTTCTTGGGAATACTCCCGCATAAAAATTGCTTCTTCCTCCTCCATAACATATAATCCACGGACAAATTGCACTTCCATGACATTTAAATCCAAAATCTCCCGGGTATACATTAACCCATCTCTATTCGTCCGGCCTTTACACGAAAGCGGAATTCCTGCTGGTCCTATACGAATCATATCACTCATCAACCTTTTATTCAATAATTTCTACTGTTCACTTAGATAACACCATATAAGTATCTTTTGATGTGATGTAACGACTGAAAAATTATGCTAATTCCTCTAGACGACTCATGATATTCCAAATAAGCGTTCTTCCATGCAAAGGAATATTTGGATCATTTGCTAATTCATCCAAACGAGAGGTAGCTGACGCTACACGAACATCAAGAGGATCAGCCTCTTTTAACAATAAGGATTTAATTTCTTCAGCACCACGTCTAATGTTACGGGGAATAGATGTATCTTCATTAAGCATATCTAATCCATCACATATTTGAGCTATGATTTCATCTGCCATGGATCATCACCTGTTTTTTAAATAAATCGAGCACTGTATCACACGTTATGATAAAAACGTTTGGGACCGATTACTCCTCTCCATATTCTTTATTTAACATTTCAAAAATAGCCCCAGCGATCTTTTTGCCTACACCATTTACCTCCTGTAATTCCTGTTCAGATGCATTCACAATCGATCGGATATTGCCAAAATGATAAAGTAATCTCTTTGCGATTACTGAAGAGACTTGAGGAAAACCCTCCACTATGAACTGTTGCTGTTGAGATGGGGAAAGCACCGGTTTGTCTCCTCTTATTGCTACATCCTTGTTTTTTTTTCGTTGTTCACGCTTTGCTGTAACATATAATAAATCAGCGGTATCAGCAGCATTTTCAGTGGTAATAATAGAGACACCATAATCAACAATAATAGAAATAAAACTACCAAAAATAGCATGATGATTAATATTTCTCTTAGTTAATAACCCAGTTCCTTCAATAATCATCAATGGTCGAGCATATGCTTGCCGTAACTGCTGAACCTGTCGAAACAATTTGCCATTGATTAAAGAATTCAAAAAATCATCAACTTGTTTTCGTTCAACACCAATTCGAGAGGAAAGCACATAATCAGCTACATCCAATTGTTTTGCAGCAACCGCTACACCTTTCCGTGCAAGTCGACGGACAACAGAAGAACGATATTCTCGATGATCAACTGCAATAATCACTTTTGATTTTTTTGGTTCATATTCACGAAGACTTCGTTGAGGTTTTTTTTCTTTTTTTTGTTTCATTCGCTGAGCTGATTCAAATTCTTTATCTAGTTTTGATCGTAATAATTCAAGATCATTTCTCATCTGTTTTTCTCGACGTTTTGATGCCCAAAAATAGCCTTCATCAGCAGTGCCCTTGGTAATAAGAATGATAATACTACCTGGCATTTTCCGAGCGGTCCGTCCTCTCCGTTGTATATTTCTTATTTCAGAGGGAATAGGTTCATAGAAAACAACTAAATCCGTGGAAGGAATATCTAGGCCCTCTTCAGCTACACTGGTCGCAATGAGCACATTATACTTGCCTTCTTTAAAATCTGAAACGATCTGGGTTTGTTGTTTTTGCGTTAATCCCTTATCATCACCTTTTCCACTTTGACCAACAAAACGAACTGGGCTAACTCCCTGAACTGATGATAACATCTCAGTTACCATTGCTGCAGTATCCCGAAAATGAGTGAAAATAATAATTTTTGAAGAAGGTGAATCTTCTAACTGACTAGTAACAATATCTTTTACTTTTCCCAGTTTTGGATGTTCACTTCTCATGGTATTTAGATAAGCTAGCATTTCAATGACGGTGGTATCAGTCATCAGATTCTTTGCTGATTTACTCCCAGTTTTTGTTCCTGCTTCCTTTCTGATGCGATGAAAATAACGTTTAACAGAGTCAACACCCTGGGTTTCCAATAATTCTTTCCCATAAAGAAGTTTTAATGCTTCACTTTGCATCGCAGCAGCTTGATACAATGTTTTAGGGGGATTTGAGCGAGATCTAATCTCGGTTTGAATCGTTTTTTGTGCATCAATTAATTTCTTCTTTGAAATTCTTGTTAATGAAGATGACTCAATAAGTTGTAAATCATGAAGAAAATTCAATCTTTTCTTCAATGCTTTGTTAAAAAGTTTAATCGCATAAGAAAAATCAGCAGGAACCGAAACCTGTTCCCAGGACATATGAAGATCATGAACATAGGGTTTCACATCAGCATCATACTTGGTTCGAATCTCCACGTTTTTAATAAATAGGTTAGCGCAAACATCAAGGATTTTATCCATTTCCCGACCAGGTGAAGCCGTTATCCCAAGAATATGATGAGAAGTAGATTGTTTTTGATACATTTCCGCGATAAAAACATAGGCGTATTTCCCCGTGGCATGATGAGCTTCATCAAAAATAAGAAAAGAAACATCAGCTAATGAAATTCGATGAGAAAGCAAATCATTTTCAATGACTTGAGGAGTAGAAATAATTACACGGGAATTAGTCCATTGTTTTTTTCGTTTTTCAGGTGAAACCTCACCAGTAAAAATTGAGATTTCATTTTCTGGAATCGTTAAAAATGTAGTCAGGGTTTTTGCATGTTGAGTCACCAATGGTTTTGTTGGCGCAAGAAACAATATCTTTTTTTCTTTGTTCTTTAATTTTTTTGCAATTAGAAAAAGAGCGATAATTGTTTTTCCCAATCCTGTTGGTAGCACCACTAACGAATTTTCCTTCTCAGCTGAGGAAGCAATGTTAATTTGATACTCGCGAAATTCTACCGCATTTGGCTCAATATACGCATGTTGAATATGCACAATATCACATAACTAACTGCTATTTTAGAAGGTTTTGATGACATCCTTTAAAAAAACACAATCATTATAAAAAAACAACCTATTATAGGCTTATACGTTGAAGAGAGGAAAAAAGCAATGGAATTATTTGGATTAACTCTACCACTTTGGGCTTTATTCTTAATCATTATTCTTGTTCTCATAGTGTCCTGGAAAATTATCAAATTTGCGATCAAAGTTTTAGTGGCATTGCTCTTATTTTTCGGTATCATGATTGGGCTTGATCTAGTCGGTGTTTTCGACTTTTTGCAAAATATTTTTGCAACCATTATTTAAAAAATAAAGAATGGAGAATAAAGTTTCATTACGTATCTCTTCTATTAAACGCAATAAAATAGATTTCTTTATCAACTAATTCTAGCTTTCCAAAACGAAGTAGTTGTTCTTCTTTTTCTTGAAACATAACGAATTGCTCTCCCCACATAAATGATTAACAAAGGGAAGATAAGTTCACTATTTAATGCTTTTCATATCTTTAAAAATAGCACTTATTTTTATAAAAACATTACATTTTAATAATAAGATGGGCATATATTATTACTGATGACTTCTCGGGAAAACTTTCACTCATTTATCCCCTCAGAAAAAATCATTCCGGAGCTCACCTTTAAAGCAGTTATCGTTGGAGTATTGCTCGCCATTATTCTTGGGGCAGCAAATGCATATCTTGGACTCTATGCAGGAATGACTGTCTCTGCTATCATCCCAGGAGCCGTAATGGCAGTAGCATTGTTAAAGCCATTCAAAGGCACCATTCTTGAAGTCAATCTAGCAACGATGGGTGCTTCAGCAGGAGAATGCATTGCAGCAGGAGTCATCTTTACCATACCTGCCCTTGTGCTTCTTGGCACCTGGACAGAAATTCATTATCTTGAAACAAGTATCATCTCATTACTCGGTGGATTACTCGGCGTGCTATGGATGGTGCCCCTCCGGAGAGCATTAGTCGTAAAAACCGATTTACCATTCCCAGAAGGAGTTGCTGTTGCTGCAGTTCTTACCACGACAGTAGGTGGAGAACAAGCAGACAAAAAAACAAATGAGATTAGTGGCAAATGGTTACTTGTAGGAGCCTTTGTTGCAGCTTTATATAAATTTGGAGAACTATCGCTTAATATCTTTCGGGGAACTATAGAATATATCACCTCAATAGGAACATTTTCCATTGGGGGAAAAAACAATCAGGGATGGGTTTATGGCGGAGTAACCACTTCACCAGCACTACTTGGAGTTGGATGGATCATTGGACCAAAAATTTCATCCTACGTTCTCGTTGGAGGACTCATCGGATGGAGTATCATCGCTCCACTTGTAGCTTTAGCCACTGGTTTACCAAGTCCAAGCACCCAAGCTCAACTATCCGATGCCCTTGCCATGGGGCATGGAAACCTAGAACTCGGAACATATATCTGGGGATTTTTCCAAATCTGGGGAAATCAAATCCGTTACCTTGGAGTTGGTGCAATGCTTGTTGGTGGATTATGGGCGATCTGGTCCATTCGTTACAACCTAGTGGATAGTGTGAAAGAAGCCATCATGGGATTAAAAGGAGGTGAAAACCCAAATAAAAAACGAACAGAACAAGACGTTCGATACAAACTTGTCTTTACCTTCATCGTCTTAATGATCATCCCTATCTTTTTACTCTACATTTGGTTATCAGAACTTATCGCTATCTCACTCATAATGGCCGTTATCACCATAGGCTTTGCTTTTCTAGCCAGTGCTCTCGCTGGCTATCTCACGGGGCTCGTTGGATCCTCAAACTGTCCAATCTCCGGAGTCACCGTTGCAGTATTACTGGTGGTTAGTTTAATCATGCTTAGTTTTGGTGTTACCGGACCAGCAGGAATGGCTATCGTTGTATTTATCTCAGCAGTTATCTGTATTGGCGGATCCATCTCTGGAGACCTACTTCAATCCATGGCCTGCGGACAAATGCTAGGAGCAACTCCACGAAAACTTCAAATCTCCATGACCCTTGGTGTCCTTGCGATATCATCAGTAATTGGTCTGGTCATCGGTGTCCTTCATGAAGCATTCACTATTGGAAGTCGGCAATTACCTGCACCACAAGCCTTTCTCATGAAAGGAATCGTGCAAGGAGTACTCGGTGGTGAAATGCTCTGGCCTTATGTCATAGCCGGTATGGTTCTTGCGGTAGTGCTCATCCTGATAGATCTACCCGTGCTGCCAGTAGCTATTGGTATTTATTTACCTTTTACCTTATCAATACCTATTTTTTCAGGTGGAATCATCCGACATTTCACGGATAGCTATCTACAAAAACGCTATGGAACATCAGAGGAGGAACAAATAAGTGATTGGGAACTAGCCATCAAACAAACCGATATCAAACCACAAGAAAAAACAATCCGCACTGGATTACTATTTACTGCTGGTCTTGTCGCAGGAGAAGCGCTGATGGGCGTGGCCATTGCTATTCTTGTAGTCATCGGTATCAATCTATCCTTGTTTACTTATGCTCCCTGGTGGCCAGGTATTCTCATCTGGGCATTTATTGCACTTCTTCTTGCCTATATTCCATTACGGCAAATACTAAATGAAAAAACATAAATTAAGATTACAACTATGATTATCAAAGATATCAACGAACAAGAATTCTTTCCAGTTCAAGATAACACGAAACTTACTGAGCTTTTTCATCCTCATAAAAACACTAGTTATTCCTTGCCTTATAGTCTAGCGTATGCCGAACTTTCTTCATATAAAAAATCAATTCCACACCGATTAACACATTCTACTGAACTCTACATCATCATCAAAGGCAAAGGGATCATGCATATTGATAATGATCAAGAAGCAGTCAGCAAACAACAGGTGATTCTTATTCCAAAAAACAGTATTCAATATATTGAAAACACAGGCAAAGAACCATTAGGATTTTACTGTATTGTAAGTCCACCATATCATCAACAAGATGACAACATCCAACGCTAAACCATCTTCTTTTTTATGAGCCACCATGAGTTTCAATAAGACCACCTTCAATATCTCCAACCATCATCCCCCAGGAGGGGACAACACTACAAGCAACAAGGTCCAATGAAAACGATAACGGTCTATTATATCCAATCAGTGTTCCCTGATCATCATAGACTGGAGCATCCTTTCTACAATACACAAGGGGCACATGTCCCATAAGTGGATGAAAAATGGTTTCCTGATTACAATCAGAAACGCTAAATTCAGCATAATGACCGCTCACCCGAATGATCCATATGTTAAGGGTTATTATCCAAGGCGTCGTTGGTGTAGGTGGTAACAATGGAAGACCAGTTGAACCAAGCGTGCAGATATTTTCAATTTTTATAAAATACTTTTCAGAATCATCAATTGTTTGTTTTTCGAATGGATTTAAATAATTAGGCTGATGATCCACTGCAAGTCGAAGGGTTTCATGATGAGAATAATTCGAATTCTCATTTAAGAAAAGATCAAGATCATAGCCTAATGGAATAGCGATCATATCATCCATTGATCCAAGACTCTGTGCACTCAATGCTTGTTTTACATCAGTTCCAGAAACATCATCAACGGAAGCAACAGATGTATCCATGGTTGATTCAACTGATTCAATCAACTGTGTAACCACCCGATGTATATCATCCTGAACGGTATTCACATACCATTCTGTAACAGACCAGACCGCATTCCATCCGACACTATGAAAACAGGAGCCATTTACATATGAAGATTCCTTTAAAATATCTGGTTTTCTCTGAGCATATTTTGATAACAGATCAGCTCTGACAGCAGTTAACAATTGAACGGGATCTGGATAATTGGAAATAGTGATGTTTTCATCAAGGGTGATCTGACTAATGTTTTTCAGATGTTGATCACATTTTTCCCATATTTTTTGTTCAACCCAATCAGGGATAGATCCAAGTATTGCTTGTTGATGATATGAACCAGGATATGATTGAAGAAGATTTGAAATAGATGGTTGAAACACCGTAATGTTATAGATTTCAATAGTATCCGCTAAATTAGAATCAAAATCATCCGCAAACGGGTAAAAAACATCACAGATCGTATCGTTGTTACCATAATAATTAAGACGAATCATAATCATTACATCTTCTTCAGTTTTTTTATCTGTAACCTTTATTGATTCCCAATTAGTAATGGTTTCATTTCCTTGATGGATGATTTCTTTTTTACTCCAAATATGATCCCGTTTCCAGATCACATCATACCACTCAGTATACAATGTTGACCCTGGTTGAATTGATCCTTTCCCTGGTTTTCCCTTTGTTTCTTTAAGAATATGTTTATCAAACACCCAAGAGCTTGAGCCGTTATCAATAGGATACCCATCATGATCTCCCAAGGTGATACTTGGGGTATTCTGTTTTTGAACAACAGAGGAAAACACAGAGCTATACGTTGTTTCAATAATATCTCTGACAATTTGTTGAGTTGAACTATTTCTCATTGGATCTTTTCGCACTATTTCTTTAAAAATAGATCCATTTTTTAATTGTGAATTAATACAATCCTGAATATCATCAGCAGTAGGATTATCTAACATTTCTGTTATTATTTCTCCAGTATCACTAGAAAACAGCAGAGTTACTATTGGATACCAATACAATGGCTGTTCAGCAATCCAAGAAATATTTACTATTGGAGGAGAAGCTGAAATATTACCCGGTTCATCACCATCAATAGGGATTTCAGAAAAATCAGAAACATCTATTGAAAACATATTATCAACAAGGCTATTACACTGATTAAGAGAAGTAACCCCATCTTTTTTTCGGATTGATTGTTGCAGCTGATTAATAAACTCTATAAGAAAACCAGGATCCACACTTCCAAAGACTAGACTTTCCTCAAGCAATAAACCAGCATTCACTATTGGTGCTAGATGCTTGTTTGCCACCACATTCAAGGGTTTACCTGATTGATAATGTTTATATCCTCGGGCTAACGAATACACATTTGACAACAATGTCGTTGTTGTCCACATTGGCCCTAATCCATCAATAGTCTGCTGATATTCATCAACCAAATGAACTAATAATGGGTAACGAACATTAATCACTGTTGAAATCTGCAAGGTTTGATTTAAAACAAGGTTTTGTGATGATGAAAACGGTGTTGAAATAATCACCGGAAGATCAAAAGATACACGCCAATACGTAGGAACCATTTGCTGATCCATTGGCCCTAAAAAGGGTAGATTCATCCCTCTTTTTAGTTTCATTTCAACAGGAGAAATCCTAATCTGTTGTGTTGACTGAAGAGGGTATGATTTATTTTCTGGAATGACAACATTAAGAGCATAATTACTATTATGAAAAGCATTATCATAATAATTACTAATCAAGTAAGCATTTAATTCTGACACGAGTTGTTGTTTCAACCGATTTTTATTCACTACTGCTGCACTATCATTTCCAACTGGGTCAATCACCGGGTTTTTAGCTATTTTTGCTAATGATCGAATCCCAATCATATTTACAATTCTACTGATATCGGATTCAGCATCATAAACAAATGAAGCAAGAAGATCAGTATCAGATGTTTCACTAAAACTAATTACTTGATCTCGTTGCATCTCTGAGAACACAAGACTTACCATGCTGCTACCCAGAAGGAGAAATACACCAATGATGGCAAAAGGTATCCGAGCATCAGTGTTTCTAATGAAACAAATTCTATTAGACATCATTATTTCTCCCAAATCGTTAATGTCATCGTTGCCTGGGAAATAGAAAACTGATCAGCGATGTAAGAAGAAATCGTGTTTATACTTTCTACTAATGATAGTTCATGATCAATAATCATTGTTGCACATTGCAGTGCAATTGGTTGAAATAATCGAAAGAGTTCTTCAGCGATGAATTGCTTAATCTGCTCTTTTAACTGATGAAGAGCAGAATCAATAGATGAAAACGAGGTATTCAACGCATCTGAGATAAACATGCTTATTTCACTAACTATTCTATCTTCTATGGGTTGAATTAGACTAGTTGCATTTATCTCAGTAAAAAACGATTCAACCTGCGCTATTCCATCCCCGATAACTGTTTGTATCGTTTCATCAGCGACATCATGGATTAAGGCAAATAGCGATGAGAATAATTCATCTATCAATAATGATATAACTCCAGAGAAAAAAAGAGAATTATTTGTCAGGTAAATACCATCAACAGTAAAATCAATAAAAAGATTAGTGAGATTCTCTGAAAGATGTTGTTTAAAGAACTGGGAATCATTTACTAAATTGGTCTGATTATGAATTTTTTGTGTAATCATAGATATATTATCTAACTGTTGTTGTTTTTCAATAAATAAATCTAAGAACATGGATTCTATCCAATATTCTGAGAATACAACAGTTTTATCATCCCAACTCAGTGCTGGCGGAAACGGCATTGAAACTGTTTTCTTTGAGATGAAATAATTCGTCTCCGGTGGGGTTTCACCTGCACTTAAGGAACCCCCGAATGATATTCCAGTAATAGGATACCATTGTGCGTTGAACTGATAATGATACCGCTGCGATAACTGTTCATCTAAAAATGATTGAATTTCCTCTGTCAAAGCACTGCTATATTCACTTGTGAGCATGTTCAGCTGATTAACACTCTGATTAAACAGGGAAAACTGCCATTGAACTGCTAGGTTTTCTACAATCAGCTGAGCAAAGGTAGAATGATGCAGCTCATGGCCAATAACTCGATTAATTATTGTCTGATATAATCCCTCCTCCTGAGTGGTATTAATGCCTAATGAAATAGCGGCCTCATCTATAAGATTGCCAGCAACTGAATACTGACATTGTTCCGGCATAGAACACAGCATCATATGGTGAATATCATCGACTTTTTTCTCATTTAATTCCTCAATTGTTACATCAGAAAGAATCTGAGGTTGTAAAGCAGGAAAAAGAATGATACCAGATAGCGAAACTAATACAAGAAACAACACTGCATCATACATTACTGATAACGCTTGTGTATTTGACCAGAATTTTTTCCTTTGTTTTTTCTTTTGTTTTCTTTTCATGATATGGTTTATCTCTCCCACATAATAATGGTAATCATTCCTGGACAGGTATACACCTCATTTAGATCAAGGGTTATTGCTGTTGAATAGCCAAGGATATTTTGATGATTAGTTGGTGGAGGATTGGGAAAATAAAAAGATGAATTTTGAAATGAAAGCTTTGTAGTAAAATTAAGTGAGACCTGGTTCATGGATTTTTGTAACAATGTCACATATTTTTTTCCACTGTTTTGCTGAAAACATTCTAGGTTGAAACTGCCTTTAGATGAAATAAATGGAGCGGTTGGGTTCAACAGTTGAGATGAGATATACTCTGCTTGTTTGATTTGTTCAACTTGATTCGTTTGGTTTTCAAGACTTGTGTAACTACTAGAAAGAATAATTAAAAAAAGAGTGATTCCTATCATCACCATCGCTAATGCAGGAAGAGCGGTAAATTCCTCAGAAACTGCATTATTGTTCTTTAAAAAAACGTGTAATCGTTTCACGGTAGCGTCATCTCATTCATATTTTTTTATTTGTTGAGAAAACCCAATACGCTTTTTTGATATATATTTTATTGTTAAATTAATATAATATGGTTCTATTTTTCTAAAAAAGTTGAGATCAAAAGATGCGATTACTCAATTACAATCAAAAAGCATTATATAAAGCAACAGAGATTCCCACGACGGAACAAACGATGTCAGAAACAACATATGACTATGTTTCCACAGAACAAAAATGGCAGGATGCATGGTTTAAAAACGAAATATACAAAGCCTCAAAAAAAACTGATAAAAAATGTTTCATCCATTTTGCTTATCCCGGTGTTTCCGGTTATCTTCATGTTGGACATATGCGGGGATTCACCTATTGTGATATTATCGCCAGATATAAACGAATGAAGGGTTACGATGTGCTTTTTCCAGCTGGTTTTCATGCATCTGGTATACCATCTATTGGTTTTTCAAAAAAAGTTGAACGAAAGGATCCAGCAACCATCAAAATATTAAGAGACTACGGGTGCAGCGATGACTGTATCAATTCTCTCACTGATCCCAAGGAAGTAGTACGCTATTTTGCCTCTGTTTATGTTGAAGATTACTGGAAAAAATTTGGTTTTTTAATCGATTACTCCAGGATTATGAGTACTATTTCAGAAGGATATAAAAAATTCATTCAATGGCAATTCCATAAACTTCACCAAAAAAATCTTCTCATCCAGAAACCCCATTTCGCACCATTTTGCACAAGATGTGGACCAGTAGCTGTTGACAAATCAGAAACAGATATCTCCAGCGGAGGAAATGCAGAAATCCTTGAATTCACAGTAATCAAATTCAGATTAGATGATGGAACAATCCTACCCACTGCCACTCTTCGACCAGAAACCATTTTTGGTGTTACCAATATTTGGATTAACCCAGATGTCACCTATGTAAAAATTACTGTTAATGATGAAACCTGGATAACCTCAAAAGAAGGAGCAGAAAAACTCACCCATCAACAGGATCATGTATCAATCACCACGGAAACCATAAATGGAAAAGATCTCATTGGAAAAACATGTCATATACCCCTGCTTAATCGCACTATACCTCTTCTTTCTGGACCTTTCGCTGATCCAAACATTGCTACTGGAATTGTGATGTCTGTTCCAGCTCATGCACCCTATGATTACATTGCACTTATAGAAACAAAACAAGATATCGATCCTATCACTATCATTACGGTAAAGGATCTCGGTGAGAACCCTGCTCGAAAAATCTGTGAAGACATGAATATTTCCTCACAACACGAAACCGCAAAACTAGAAGAAGCAACAGACCTGGTCTACAAAAAAGAATTTCATACGGGTATTTTAAATGAAAAATGTGGTGAATACGCTGGTATAAAGGTCTCTGAGATCAAAGATCAAGTAAAAAATAAGCTCATTCAACAAAATGATGCCACACTTCTCAGAGAATTCTCCGAAGACGTTATCTGTCGATGTGGAGAACAAGTTGTTATCAAACAAATACCAGATCAATGGTTTATCAAATATAGTGATAAGAAGTTAACCACTGAATCAAAAGAACATGTTAAAACCATGAACATATCCCCTGAAGAATACAAAGAAGAACTCCCCGGCATCCTGGATTGGTTTGATGATCGAGCATGCATTCGAAAAGGATCATGGCTGGGCACCAAATTCCCCTTTAAAGAAGGTTGGATTGTTGAACCAATTTCAGATTCAACCCTTTACCCTGCTTATTATATTATATCAAAATATGTTAATGAAAACAAAATAAAACCAGAAGAAATGACTGAGGCATTCTTTGATTATGTGTTTCTAAATCAAGGAGAGCCAACTAATCGTATTTGGAAGGAAATCCAAGATGATTTTCACTATTGGTATCCCGTTGATATCAATTTAGGAGGAAAAGAACATAAAACCGTTCATTTCCCAGTGTTCATCATGAATCATGTTGCTGTACTTCCAGAAAAAAATCGACCACAAGGAATCTTTGTTCACTGGTGGGTTACTCAAAAAGGAAAAGAAAAAATCAGTAAATCAAAAGGCGGAGCTGAACATGTCGCTGAAGCAGCAAACATCTATGGAATCGATGCCATGCGCCTGTATTACACTCATGTGGGTTCACCATTTGTCGATATTGAATGGGATAGTGCTGCAGTTACTAAATATAAAAAACGAATTATCAATCTTTTTCAGTTTATTCAACGACTCAGACAGTTAGACAAAGAACCGAACTCAAATCTTGATCATTGGCTAAAAAGCAAAATGAACAGACATATTCATCATATCACTACTCAATATGATTCCTATAATCTTCGTGTCGCCGCAAACGAGATTTATTTTGAAATGTATAAAACCCTACAATGGTATCGAAAACGGGGAGGAGGAAATAAAAAAATCATTCATTGGTTCACCGAAAACTGGATTCGATTAATGACCCCTGTAACACCCCATATTGCAGAAGAATTATGGCATCAAACACAAGATAGCTTTGTCTCAACAATGGAGTATCCCAGCTTTGATGCAACAGAGATTTCTGAAAAAGATGAAGTCGGTGAATATTTGTTGTCACAACTTGTTCAGGATACACAGGAAATATTAAAAGTCACCAGAATGACACCGAAAAAAATCTGTTATTATATTTCACCAGCTTGGAAAAAAGAAATACTGCTGAAAGCAATTGACATGGCAAAAGATGGATCAGTTAACGTTGGCAGATTAATGAAAGATATCATGAAAAATGAGCACCTCCGACGCCAAGGAAAACAAGTATCCAAATATGTAGGAAAACTACCAAAAGAAATCACCAAACTTCAAGACCATGATAAAAAACGATATCAAACAGATATTAATGAACATCAATATCTAAAACAAACCATTCCCTTCTTAAAAGAATTGTTTGACTGTGACATTGAACTCTATGATGCAACCGATAAAGATCGTTATGATCCACAACAAAAAGCATCATTTGCTGCACCGCTTAGACCCGCAATCTATGTTGAATAAAAAAATATCTATAATGGGATGATTGTTTCTGGATCATCAGGTATTTCAGACGGTTTTTCACCTACAGCAAAACCAACTGAGGTCGTTTCACAATAATAATAACTTTTTTGTTTATAATCAATAACTGTTCCAGAAATATTTTCATCACTCTGGATCCCTGTAGCAAGATGACCATTTGTATCATCAAGCACATAAAACAATAATACACTATCAACATCAACGTTTTCCATGATGGAAGCAAACAGCAACGTGCTATCCTCACAATCACCCCGTTGTTCAACTAATGTCTCAATAGGATACCGCCAATATTCTTCACAACCTGCAGTACTATTATCATCCTGATAATCAACCACATACTGAACAAAATTAAGCATAAAATTAAGCCGTTGAATTTCTGTGAAACCTTCATTTAAAGCTATTGAATCTAATTTTTCTGCAAGTTGAGTGATCACTACATCATTTTTAGTAACAAAATCAGCCATCGCCTGCTTGTTATTTAACTGCTGAGGACTACGATTCGTTAACCGATTCTGATACCACATATATTTTTGATTTGGAATGTTTAATGAAACCTCATATTTTTTATTGTTAAAACGAAATTCATATGTTTTATCAATGGTAATATTTGTTGGTTCAACCTCAGATCCTTTTGTTATGGTATACCAAATCTTTCCTTTTTCACCTTCTGATACACCGGTTCCTTGGATTTCATTTGTTGCATGATTCAAGCGAATGACAACAGAGGATTCACCAGATGTTTCATTAATATCAATGAGATCATCTTCTAAAAAAAGATCATAATCAAACATTTTAATTTCAATATCCGTAAATGGTCTTGTTGTATCATCAGGAATATCATATTGAAAAACAACATCAACAGATGTTTGCTGGTTTTTCCACATTCTCCAGTAATTTTGATTGTTATCAAAAATAATAGTCTCTTCACCATTAACAGTAAACTCAAAATAGATTTGAGCCCAAGGAAGAATATCTACATGCTTTGAGAAAAGACATTTATCAATCATAATTTCCAATGAAAGATTTACCAGTGGATTTTGATCAGCATTATCACCAATGCCATCTCCATCAGAATCTTTCCACTCTGAGGGATCATAAGGAAAAACATCACTATTATCACCAAATCCATCACCATCAGAATCCTGATACTCAGTTGGATCAAAGGGAAGATCATCCTTAATCAATGGTGGATTTGAGGTGCTATCATTTGCATCTTTTCCTTCATTCCATTTATCAGGATATCCATCATCATCAGAGTCCATACTTGCAGCGGGATCAAAGGGGAATTTATCCTGATTATCACCAACACCATCATTATCTGTATCATTCCATTCAGATGAATCATTTGGAAATTCATCCTTATCATTCATAATCCCATCATTATCTGTATCAATAGTAGATGGATCAGAGGGAAGAAGAATAATGATTGTTGATCCAATGAGGATAATGAGTAAGCCAATGAGGATGAGTAATCGTTTATCCACTGTGATCATCACTTCCTATAAGTAATGTAGACACATCAATATAAAAACTATTCTATTAATTTCGTTTACAAACATATAAAACATCATAGAATCATGATGGTTTTGACCAACATGCAAAAAACACCGGATTTTCGAACTGAGCAAAAAACATGGGATGCTATCGCAGAAAGCTTTGATTGCACTCGCAATAAAACCTGGCCGCATTGTATTGATTTCATCAAAAAAACAAACCATCAGACCAGTGCTGTGGATCTTGGATGTGGAAATGGAAGACATTTAATCCCTTTAGCAAATAATTGCAATCAAGCTATCGGAATTGATCTCTCAAGAAAACTCTTAACGATAACCAGACAAAAACTCAATCGAAACCAGATAACAAATACGACTCTTTTTCAGGCAAGTCTTACCCATATACCTCTTAATTCAGATTCAATTGATACAGCTCTTTACATTGCAGCACTTCACAATATTAGAACAAAACAATTACGAATCAAATCACTAATGGAACTAAAAAGAATCCTTAAAAAAGGAGGGAAAGCTCTTATTAGTGTTTGGGCTCGGAACCAACCACGATTTCAGAAAAAAATAATTTCTGCAAAACAAAACAATATGTTGGAAGAAGGAGATATCATATTGTATTGGCGGCAACATCAGTTAAATGTTCCCCGTTTTTATCATCTCTATACAAAAGACGAATTCATTTCAGATCTCAAAAAAGCAAAACTAAAGATAAAGGATTTAAAGGAAGCATTCATTATTTCAAAAACAATACCAGATAATTATTTTGTTATAGTAACACCTTAAATCAATTCTTGGATTTCATTCTTTTTAAAAATCAGTGACATTACTGCTATTCTCTCTTATAGAACTTTAAAACAATACTCGTTAGAACAAGAACGGTTGTAGCAATACTAACACCCCACAAAGCGGGAAGAAAACCCAATGGTGAAAATGAAAAATGTTGAAAAACAAAGACAGAACATTCACCGCTTAACAACGCAAGTATACACCCAATTTCAGTTACTTTTGACCAATATAGCACCGCAATAACCACGGGGCAGAGAACCGCTAAACCAGAAAATGTGGTGCTCACTAAGGTAGACATTATACCAACAGATGGATCATATCCTGCAATTACAAAAAACATAGCGAATAAAGAAAGAATAACAACAAAAACACGACCAATACCCACCTGAGAAATCCATTTCCATTTTTTAAAAGGAATATCTCGAGCTAACATCGTAGAAAGAGAAAGTAATTGAGAATCAGCGGTAGACATTAATGCCGCAAGGGCACCAATCATCACAAAGAAAAAGACAGCTGAAGGTGCATAAGTCTGAACCATCATCGGTAACACCATATCAACCTCATCTGCTGCAATAGGTATTTGAGCACCATGAGCCCAGATCCCAACAAGAACAGGCATCAGAAATAAGATGGATACCACCAGTGGATAAAGAATCATCGCATGTTTCAACGATCGCTGATTCTTAGCGGTGTAAAACCTTGAAAAAATCTGAGGAAACATCGGATCAGCAAATAACCAGAGTAACATAAATGAAAACCAGATCTGAGGAGAAAAAAAACCAGTTGGACCAGGTCGAGAAAACAGATCAGGATTTTGCTGAAAAGATAAAAGATTAGCTTGTTGCACTCCACCTAAACCCTGTGCAATCCAGAAAACAGCAAGAACCAATGCAAAGATCATGATACATCCCTGTAATACATCAGTCCAACCCGATCCTCGCATCCCTCCAAACAACACATACAACATGATGATGACCATAGTGATTACTGCACCCATCTTCCACAACACAATGCCATTGGTCACATATTCAAGCAACAATCCAGCACCAATGGCCTGAGTAGCTAAATATGGAATGGTAAAAAGAACTAAAATGCTCATGAAAAGGAGCTGTAATTTCCAACTGTTAAACCGTCCACCAACAAGTTCCGCAGGAGTAATATAACCTTTGTTTTTACCCAGCTTCCAAACCTTTCTTCCAATAACAAAGAACATAATCGCCATAAAACTGGTACCAAAAGCCATAATCCCGTACTGCCCAAATCCAGAAGTATATGCTTTTCCAGCAAAACCAAGAAAGGTAAATGCTGAAAAATTTGTGGCAATCAAAGAAAAAAATAAGATGGTTGAGCCAAAACTTCTCCCTGCAAGAAAATATTCCTCGGGTGACTTAGCTGTTCTTTTCTGAGCTAAAATTCCAAGTGATAAGAGAATAATGAAATAGCACACAGTAAACAATAGAAATAACATTACTGATCCCCCCACATAGAACTAATAAAAACAAAAAACAATGGTGTCAAAAACATTGTAAGCAGAATAAGTCTCATAATATAAAATGGAAAACCAAATAAAATCAACGCTGTCTGATTCCAATTCCAAACATCAATAGATAACACAAAAACAAAAGCGAAAACAAAAAACCAGAACCAACTCTTTTTTTTGATTTTTTTTAATGGTAGAGATAATCCCATGGATCAACCATCCTATGAACTTTTATCTACCATTTCCTGGTTTAAACGGCTGGAAACGGTGAAAACAGTGCCGTAATAAAACCATTCAAATGTTAACAATCAAAATCTTCTTAATAAGTGTTATTAAAAAAATAATATTTTGAGCTTTTTTATCTAGATAACCGTCTGAAGAGCAAATCACTTAATCTCCCAAGCTGTTCCGGAGACAATTGTTCTACTCTCTCTGTTGCAAATGAAAAATCATCAATGGATTGATCATAGATTTGCTTAATAGTGGTTTTTATCTGTTTCCGCCTATGATTAAATAATTGTGTGACCAAATCAAAGAAAAACGATTCATCAGTGACTTGAAACGGAGGATGAGACCTTGGAATAAGTTCAACAATACAGGAATCCACTTCTGGTTCTGGATTAAAACAATGCCTAGAAACGGTTTCAAGAATGCTACAATGAGCAAAATAATATATCGCAACAGATAACCGAGAATACGTTTTTGATCCTGCTTGTGCTACCATACGTTGAGCAAATTCATTTTGATACATCAAAACCGCTTTTTCAAAAGATTTCGTGAGTAACCAAAATGTAAATGGAGATGAAATCTGATATGGTAGGTTTGCAACCACTTTATTAAAAGAAAAAAAACCAGGCTCACACTCATCAATATATAAAATATCATGATGAAGTAAGGTAACATTTGAAGGCATGGTTTTTTTTAGCATCTGATATAACTTTTTGTCCTTTTCAACAGCAAATACCTGTTTAGCTTTATCTGCTAGCAAACGAGTGAGAACACCTTTGCCTGGACCTACCTCCAGTACTAAATCATTGTCTGAAAGCCGTGCATACTGAATCTGTCGTTGTGCAACACGAGCATCAATTAAGAAATGTTGTCCAAGTTTTGTTTTTGACATAAATCAAAAAAATAGATTAATATTGATCCTTTGAAATCGGTGGTCTTGTAAACAATCGATATTTTTGATCAGGATCAGTAAGTTCTAAAGTAATCCGTTTTGCAACAAGTTTTGCTGGATCACGTAGAAAATCAATACGATCAATCATATTCTTAAAACTAGTAAATTTTTGTTTTCTCCGCTCTTTAAGAATATCATGCATCATCTTTTTTCCAAGACCTGGAAGTAATTCAAGAACATGATAACGAGTAGAAATCGCGGGTGCATTATTAAAAAATTGCACAAAATAAGACTCCCTGTGTTTCACGATATCCTCAACAACATAGGGCATCTCGCCATGAGCCGTGGAAGTTAAATCCTGATAAGAGGTACGTCCTTTTATTTTTTTGATTTTTTCCCGTTTTCTAGCATTTTTTCCCACATAAATTCGATCACCTATAGAAATCTGAGCATTATCCTTTGGCACTAGTTCAAGTAACGTAAATTGTTTTTCACCAATACCATAAACAATAGGGTAGCGACGATGAGATGGAACATCACCCCGTCCTTTTGGTAAATAATCTAAAACAAAAACATATTCCTCCACCGGATCATCCCTCCTCTCATTCAATATAATATTTGTGAACTGTTTTAACGATTTTTTTCATCTCTTCTTCTTTCAATGAGACCCGTTCTTTAGCAAAAATGGTTTTCACATCATCTTCAGTGGTGGGAAGAATATCAGCGATTTTATAGGCATGAACTTCTCTAATCGGTTCAATATCCATTAATTCATCAATTAATTCTTTAGTTTTATTAGCGGGTAATTTTGCAAACATTTGAGCATGTTCCAAGGCGATACGTTGTTCATAAAGGAGATCCTTACGGTTTTTTTCAACTTTCTTTAAAATATTTTTCACTTCCGCAAGGGAAACCAATTTTGCATCATCCTCAGCACTCATGACTTATCCGCTCCGCAAATGTTCTGGTCTGATAACTAATGTTTTGCGTTTTTTTCCAACTGTTATAGTAACAAGATATGCTTTTCCTTGTCTTCCTGCAATCCGACCGGTATAACCATGAAATCGAATATGAGGCATCCCTTTATGTGTTGAAGGATCAATAACAATGTTTACTGATTCACCAACATCAAACTGATGTAATGATCTACTAATTGAGGAAAAACCTCGTGAACGAGGGATCTTCCGTAATATCTGTCTACTTTTGCTTCTTAATCCTTTTGATCGTTTAACCATGTCTTCTCATCCCCTTTTATTTTTATGACGTCCAAAGCAACAACCGTACACTTGTTTTGCAAGAGGTCACTTATATTAGGATTGGTATTGCCTTCATCACCAGTTACCAATTCCTTTATATACGTTCCAGCCTCTGCTTCAATAACAAAGATTGCCATAGCTTCATCTATTAGTTTAACTTCACAAGCATATATCTGACGTTGTCTCGTTTTCAGTGCACGACGCCGAGCTACACGTGTTGGGGTAAATTGTTGTATTGTTTTACCCCGTAATGACAGCGCTACCTTTTTAAGTTTTTCTTTCACAAATGGTTTTTCACCTGCAATCTGAACCTGATATACTTTAGGATAATGACCTTGTTTAATTGCAGCAACCTCTCGTTTATCAGCACATCGAAGATCATTTACCCCGATTTTATTCTCATTAGTCTCATTAATTTGATGTGTCAGTTCATGATATTCAATGTTTCTTTTTTGAGGATTTTTTAACTCTATGACAAAAGGTCTTCCTGAACCAAGCATGCGCACATCGATATCCTCACGTCCAGCACCATGAAATGATTCATCTGTTGCACCCGTTGCTGCAAGAAGTGGTCCAGCAATGAGTTCCTCTACGCTATCTTCATATAATTTTCCCGAATAATCACAATTTCGACATCCTTTTCCCTTACAACTTCTGCAGAACCATTTCGTCTGAGGAATACCACGTTGAAACTTATTATATCTGCCGAAAACATACAATGATTTAATCTGAAGGTGGATAACATCAAACATGGTATCAATGATAATCATGATCTCTGGATGCTGAAAATCAACGGTTTTCTCACTATGTTGCTCAATTTTCTTCCCAATATTTCTACTGAGATCAGTTTTAATTGATTCAGCAATATCTGAACCAGTGATTTCCTGCAGTTGATTCTGCTTATCGATGATATCTTCATCAATATGAGTGCCCACTAGGAATGTATCAAATTCAAATGAACTACTTTTTTGTTCAGCCAATCTAACAAAATGATTTATTTCTACAACAAGGCCCTCGCAAAGCCAGCAATCCAACGGATCGATTTTCTTTTCAATAGCAAGTTTCTTCCTAATTATTTTTCCTCGTTTCTTATTGGTTAATCCATGGCCTATTTTGGCAGCAAATCGACCAAGACAATGATCGCACAGTGGATGCGAATGAAAAAGAACATCGAATCGCTGGATAAGTTTGTCATCATCAAATGTTTCCATATTTCTTTCATTCGAGCATATTTCAATCCAGTATTAAAACATTGGTAACTACATCAATCACATATGGCAAGGAGCAAGATTTTTATTACCCATTCAAATACCAATAATAATCTTATCCGGAGGAAATGAAACAATGGTTCAAGTCAAGCCACTCAAAGGCATAACCTACAATGCAGAAAAATTTGATTCTTTAGATGAAGTAATGTCCCCCCCATATGATATTATTTCTCCAGACATGCAGAATAGTCTTTATGAAAAAAGCCCCTATAACTTTGTTCGTCTTATCCTTGGAAAACAAAACGATGATGATACCGAGGGTAACAATCGTTATACTAGAGCAAAAGAAGCATTTGAAAAATGGTTACAAGAATCAATTATCATTCCCTCAAAAGAACCTGCAATTTTCCCCTATAAAATCCAATATAAGATTGAGGAACAACAAAAAACAATGAGTGGGTTTTTCGTTCTTTTGAAACTTGATCCCACCTATGAAAAAGTAAAAGCTCATGAAAAAACATTGTCCAAACCGAAAGCAGATCGATTGAACCTGATGAGAGCATGCCATGCAAATCTTGAACCAATACAACTTCTCTACATAGATGAAGAAGATAGCATACAGAACACTATAGAAAAAACGCTTACAGAAGACCCTTACATCCAGGTCACTGGATATGATCAGTTCACTCACTCTATATGGCGACTTAAAGATAAAACAGTTATTTCAAAGATACAGGAAAAACTACAGGATGAAAATTTATTTATCGCTGATGGCCACCACCGATATCAAACCGCCCTCAATTTTGCTGAAGAAATGAAAACACAGAATCCTTCAGATGAGGCACCGTTTAATTATCGATTAGTGATTTTAGCTAACATGTTTGATGAAGGATTAGCCATTCTTCCCACCCATCGTCTCATGCATATGGAAAAACTAGAACGAGAACGATTCCTCAAAGAGCTAAGCACTTATTTTGACATCAAAGAACATAAACGCAAACCAGCAGAAAGTTACTTTAGTCTTACCAATAGCATAAAAAACCAGCTGGAAACAACAAATGAACATAGCTTTGTGCTTTATTTTAAGGATATGTTTTACGTTCTGCGATTAAAAGATGAAACAATTATGGATGAACTAGCTCATCATCGATCAAAAACATGGCGTACTCTCGACGTATCAATTCTTCATAAAATCATCATTGAAAACATTCTTGGAATCACCAATGAATCATTAGAAGATCATGTAAAATACACCAGAGATGATGAAGAAGCATTGCGCTCTGTTGATGAAGGAAACTATGATTTCTCGTTTTTAATGAATGCAACAAAAATCGATGAATTAAAAGATATCGCTGAAGCTGGGGAACACATGCCACAGAAATCAACCTATTTTCTTCCAAAAATGCTTTCCGGCTTAGTAATGTATAAAATGGATATAGATTAAATATAATTTTTATCTTTAATAATGATAAATTAAAACTGAGTTTCCATAGTTAGATATATAAATCGGAACCTATTGCATCATCGCATTATGAGTACCATAGACATACTTCTCTTGATTGCAATTATCCTTGCAGGATATATTATAGGAGTAATATTTCTTTATAAAAAAGGATTATTTGAAAAATATAACATTTCATTTTATGGTCCAGCCTTACTCCTTCGAACAAAAAAAGGAGTAAATAGTCTACGAAAAATAGCCAATAAAAAACGATTTTGGAAAGGCTATGGAACCGTTGGAGTCATTTTTTGTTTTCTCATGATGTTTTTCATGATCTTTCTTCTTGCGTTAAATACTTGGACGGTTCTGGAATTTACTCCTCAACAACAACAAGAACTCCCCGGCATTGAATTCGGATTAGTAATCCCTGGTTTAAACCCCATTCTCCCTTTAGAATTTTTAGTTTACATCCTTATTGGATTAATCATCGCTGTAATTGTGCATGAATTTTCCCATGGAATCCTTACCTTTGCTCATTCGTTAAAAGTAAAATCACTTGGAGTTTTATATCTCATCATTCCACTCGGAGCATTCTGTGAACCAGATGAAGACCAACTCAAAGAAACAAAAATTAGTAACCGAATGCGTGTGTATGCCGCAGGCCCCATGTCAAATTTTACTGTTGCTATCATTGTCATGATCATTTTCTCTTTTGGTTTTATGGCCGCGGTTCAACCGATAGATGGATACCATATTCCTTATGTTGTCGATCAAAGCCCAGCTGATGACATTGGATTGCAAGCTGGAGACATCCTCAAAACACTAAATAATACTGAAGTTGAAAATGTTTCCACATTTCTCATCATTATAAATAACACTGCTGTAAACCAAACGATTCCTATCACTTATCTTCATGACTATAAAAATATAACTACCACGGTCACATTAGCTGATAAATCCCAGTTCTCAAAAAATGTTTCAGATAAAAATGATAGTTTTCTCGGTATTGGACTCAATATTTATAACGTTTCAAAATTCATTGGATATCTTCAACATCCCTTTACCTCCGATTTTCCAGATGGCCTCCTCCTAGTCTATGCGCTTCCCTTCTTTGGTTACATGGCAGGATATAACCCCTTAGTCGCACCATTCACACAAGGGTACATAATTGAGGGTCCATTATCTCTTCTTCCAAGCAATCTCTTTTGGGGTATTACTAATGCCTTATACTGGATTTTCTGGTTGAATCTTGTAGTGGGCATGTTTAATGTGTTACCAATGATCCCTCTTGATGGCGGATTTCTGTTCTCAGATGCAATACGCGGAATAGTCAAACGAATGAAAGCAACAATCTCAGAAGAAAAAAGAGAAAACATCGTTCGCAATGTCACCATCTTTATTTCATTAATCATCCTTTTTATTGTATTGTTCCCATGGTTTGTCAAATATTTCTAAAAGCAATACAAAAAGTACTAGTTGACAAATAAAAAGAATAAAAAAAATTGATTAGGATGATTCATCCATGACAACGCTACATGGTGATGGAAGTTTCATCCCTGCTTTTCGCAATGCACTCTTTGCATGTTTAATGTTTTTTTCAGTAGTTTCAACATCAATCACTACTTGATTTCGTTTCAAACGAGCAGCGATAGAAACAATCTTACCAAATGAAGCACGCATCCCTTGGGAAACACGATCAGCGCCAGCACCTGTGGCCTGTTTATTTTCCCTAAGCACAACATGAGGATACACCCGAATCTTCATTCGATAATTACCTAATCCAGCTTTTTTTTCCATAGTTCTATTTGCAGCAATACGAGCAGATTCAAGTGCTGCATGCCGAATTTGACATTGTTCATTAGCAATAAGATGTAAGGTAACTGGGAAATCATCTGTTTTATTCCCCAACACAAACTGAGTAATACGCGAATTTGGAATTCCGCCCATGTATTCTTTACGCGTTGATGCTTGACCTCTGATTTGTCTGTACATACTACCTGGTTTTCGTGCCATTGTCCACAACCTTTTCGATATCTATTTATTAGAGAAGGGGAAATAGACATGGTATTTATAAGGGTTTTTACCCAATGTCTAACCCCAGTAAACCTATAACACCCTCATAAAAAAAGTTTTTGGCCAAAAAAAACATGTAGTAATTATCGATAAATACAAAAAAATTTAAGGACCATCCTAATTCTAGCAACCCATGCCTTATCCACTTGTCGAAGCAAAAAAGAGGATTGCAACAGTTCTTCAACATGTCCTAAAGGAAAAAAATTATCCAACCACCATACTACTTGAACGCCCACCTGAAGGAAAAGGAACATTTGCATTTCCCTGTTTTCAATTATGTTCTCTTAGTAAAAAATCACCCCAGCAAACAGCTGAAGAAATACAAAAAGAAATCAAAAAGGACACCTTCATCAAAAAAACAGAGGTATCAAATGGTTATCTTAATTTTTATCTTAACCAAAGCTTAATCATTCAACAAACACTCTCTTTAATTTTAAAGAAAAAAGAAACCTATGGAACTCTTCCTTCTAAAAAGAAAAAAGTCATTGTTGAACATACCTCCGCAAATCCAAATGGACCACTTCATGTTGGTCGAGCCAGAAATCCAATCATTGGAGATACCATTACCAGATTATTCACTGCCGCCGGTTATGAAACAGAATCACAATTCTATGTAGATGATATGGGCAAACAAGTAGCTATTCTTGCCTGGGGTATGAATCAACTTGATACAGGCGAAATTCCAAAACCAGCAATCGACAAACCAGATCATCACGCGGTAGGATTCTATCAAGAAGCAAATAAACTCATGGAACAAGATAAGAACATTCAACAAGAAATCGGCATGTTAGTTCAAGAAAGTGAACAAGGTAACCAACAAGTATTAGAACAAATCCACAACGCATATGAACCGGTACTTAAAGGAATGAAGCAAAGCTTACAGACTATCAACATCAGTATTGATAGATATATACCTGAATCCACCTTTGTCAAAGATAAATCCGTAGAAAAAATCATTAACTCCTTAAAAAAAACACCGATTTGTTCAGATGAAGATGGTGCATACTATCTTGATTTAGCATCCCATGGTATCAAAGGAAGAAACACCAAGTTTTTCTTCACCCGGAAAGATGGGACATCTCTTTATGCAACTAGAGACATTGCCTATCATGCATGGAAAGCACAACATGCAGATAAACTTGTCAATATTTTAGGAGAGGATCATAAACTTGAATCGAAACAAGTAGCCATTGGTCTTGAATTAATTGGAGAAACACATCTCCCACATCCTGTTTTTTATTCCTTTGTCTCCCTTCCCGGTGGAAAAATGTCAACTCGGAAAGGACGAATGGTCTCTCTTGATGATCTTATCCAGGAATGCATCAAACGGGCTTATGAAGAAGTAAAAAAACGAAGAGGAAAAGAACTCAATGATCAGCAAATGAACCATATTGCCAAAATCGTAGGAACAGGCGCATTACGCTATAATATTATCAAAGTTCAACCAGAAAAAGACATCGTGTTTAAATGGAAGGAAGCACTGAGTTTTGATGGAAACGCAGCACCCTTTATTCAATATGCACATGCACGAGCCTCAGGTATCTTAGCAAAACAAAAAGCTGAAGGAATTAATAAAAATTTTTCAGGATATGAGGTACTCACAGAGAAAGCTGAACAGAATCTAGCTATGAAACTTGCTGAACTTCCTGAACTTATTCGAATTGCTTGTGAACAATATAGACCTCATCAGCTTTGTTCATATGTATATGAAGTAGCTTCACTATTCAATCAATTTTATCGAGATTGCCCGGTAATCACTGAAAAAGACAATAATCGAAAACAAGCCCGATTGCATTTAGTATTAGCCACCAAAATCGTGCTACACAATGGACTTGATATTCTTGGGATTTCTGCTCCAGAGGAAATGTAAGAATGACCTATAAATGCATCCAGCAAAACAGTCTTATTAAAACCATCACTCGGGATGATGCGCTTTTTCATGGGAAGTATACCATTGATCCCTATCAACATTGTGAGTTTGGATGTTCCTATTGTGATTCCGCTTTTGATCATACCATTTATATTACCAAAAACGCTAGTGAATTACTCAAAAAAGAATTACCTCATCATAAAAAAGGACGAATCATCATCGGATCGGTGCATGATCCCTATCAATCGATTGAAAAAAAATATGAAATAACCCGGTCTCTTTTACAAATCTTACAAAAAAAACAGGTTCCAGTCCATATTCTAACCAAATCAACCTTAATTCTCCGAGATCTTGATATTTTAAAAAAAATGAATAATGTCTGGATTACATTTAGTATTCTTTCCAATGATGAACACATCTGGCATCTTTTTGAAGGAAAAACCCCATCACCACTATCACGATTAGAAACCATGCAACAACTCACCTCCCACGCAAAAACGGGTGTAGCAATGATTCCCATCATACCAGGTATCACCGATACAAAAAATCACATTGAAACACTCATCAAAAAAGCAAAAAAACACAGAGCAGATTATTTCATTCATACCTATCTAGAACTCAAAGGATATCAAAAAACTGCCTTTTTTAATCTTATTCAACATTATTATCCTCATTTGCAAACAACATATAACTATCTATACACTGATGCCATTCGTCCATCTGAACAATATACGAAATCAGTAAATGAACTCATTAAAAAATTATGCTTACAGCATCAATTACCAAACAAAATATAATTCTTTCAGAGTAATAATCAAAAGCCCATATACACTTATAAAGGACCATATTCATGAGATTCACCATAAAAAGATAAAAAAACAGGTATTTACATGGAATCAAAAATTAAAAAACGCTTGGAAAAACAACACTATTCTATTGTCGGCAATCATTCCGGGGTGAAACTCTGCCATTGGTTAAAACAAAGCCTGATCCATAAAAGACATTGTTATAAACAGGATTTCTACGGTATACAATCCCATCGTTGCCTGCAAATGGCTCCAACAATCAATCACTGTACTCAAAATTGTCTTTTCTGCTGGCGGTACCAGGGATTCACCGAAGAACATCTCGAAGAATCAGATGACCCTCAAGAAATCCTTGAAGGAATCATCAAAGCTCAACAACAATTAATCACCGGATTCAAAGGTGATGATCGATGCGATATGAAAAAATGGAAGGAAGCAAATACCCCAAATATGGTTGCTTGTTCATTATCTGGAGAACCAACACTCTACCCAAAATTAGGTGATTTTTTTGAAGCTTGTCATCAAAAGAATATGACCACTTTTCTTGTCACCAATGGAACCACCCCCGAAGTATTGGAACACCTTAGCCCCCTTCCCAAACAACTCTACATCTCTTTAGTAGCTCCAACAAAAGAGACATACAAAAAACTCTGCAATCCCATCATCAAAAACGGTTGGGAAAAACTTAATCAAACAATAGACTTGCTTCCCTCATTAGACACTCGCACTGTTATTCGACATACCCTTGTGCAAAAATGGAACATGACCGATTCTGCTATTGATTCCTATGCCCGTCTTATCCAAAAAGCCAATCCCGATTTCGTTGAACCTAAAGGATTTGTTCTAGTTGGTGACTCACGAAAACGATTAACATTAGAAAACATGCCATCCCATAAAACCATACAAACATTCAGCAAAAAATTAGCAGAAAAAATAGGGTATGAACTCATCAATGAAAAACCAAAATCAAGAGTAGTATTACTCTCCTCTGGTAACACTGCGGCAAGAATCGTAAAGCAAGATTAATAAGTAGTTATAACGCCCAGTTACTATAGATGCAGACATTATTACACAAATCTCGTTATATTACATCTTTCTCAAAACGAATTGTTCATATTCTTTTGATAGGTATAGTGTTCAGTATCCTTTTTTCCAATGCATCCATAATGAATGCTATTTCGTTAACAGTACAATACGAAAATCAAGAAGAATCCACATACATCATTGAATTAACCGAAAAAAATGGGATTCAAAAACTCTTAGAGGCTCAACAAAACCGTTCCATTCAGCTTACTAGTTTAAACCAAACACAGCTATTCCAACAAATCAAACAAAATATTTCAATGATTCAACAAAACGTAAAACAAAATATTCAATCCATGTATAGCGATAAAAAACTACTATTTACCAGACAATATAATCTTATTCTCAATGCCATTGTTTTAAAAGGAATTAATGCTCAAATCGCAGAAAACATTGAAAAACTTCCACTAGTAAAAAGAATCACAAGGGATAAAGAAATAAGTGTAACTAATCTTGATATATCTGCACCTGATTCATCATCAAATAGAACTGAATCAGAAATAGATTCCCATGCTAGCCTAGCCGACAGCTCAACAACCATTGCTTTTTTCGATACTGGTGTGGATTACACCCACCCTGCATTAAATAAACAATACTTAGGAGGGTATGATTTTGTAAACAATGATTCAGATCCAATGGATGATCATGGCCATGGCACTCATTGTGCCGGTATTGCAGTTGGAAACGAAACGAGATCAGCCTATGATCCATTTATGGGTGTTGCTCCAGATTCATATTATTATTCATATAAAGTACTCAACGAGGAAGGAACAGGACATACCTCCGCTTTTTTGCAAGCATTTGAACGAGCAATAGATCCAAACAATGATGGTAACATCTCCGATCATGTAAATATCATCTCAATTAGTGCAGGTGATCCAGAAGGAACCAGTGATGATATGCTCAGTCAAGCAGCCCAAAACGCTGTTTCCATGGGAATCATAGTGGTTTCTGCTGCAGGAAATCAAGGTCCAGAACAAAACACAATATCATCACCAGCCATTGCACAAGATGTAATTGCAGTTGGGGCAACCTCATCAGAAAATATAATCGCACCTTTTAGTTCAAGGGGATCATATCGTCTTTCACTGGTTAAACCCGATGTCGTTGCACCAGGAGTTCATATAAAAAGCACCTGGTTGAACCACATTTATGAGACCTTAAGTGGCACCAGTATGGCTTGTCCCTATGTCGCTGGATACTGCGCATTACTGCTTAATCAAAATCCAAGCTGGTCAGCATATGAAGTAAAAATGGCTTTACGATCACATGCCAAAGACATTGGATATAATCTCACCACCCAAGGATATGGCAAAATTGAGATTTCCACAAACATAACAACCGAAACATTGCCAAATGCCTCACTCAAACCCATATCACCAATACAAACAACAGAAATAGATATCATTGGAACCGCAAATGGAAAACAGTTTCATCATTATACCTGCAGCTATCAACTTATCTCATCCATTGATACTGATCAGCACCCATGGATTTATTTCAATCAAGGTATACAACCCGTAACAAATAGTACATTATGCACGTGGGATACTCAAAACCTTGCTGCAGGTCGATACAAAATAAATCTCACCGTTCATACCAAAAATCAAACAAGTAAAGAGATCATATTTGTTTCTATCACTGAAGAAAAACATAGTATAAACCGATATGTTTTAGCTCCTGACACAATCCATCAAAAAGAAACATTTAATGTTTCTCTTTATTCTTCATTGCACCTTCAAGAAAAAGCACTTTTTTTGTTTTTTTCTCCTCTTAGAATTCCCCAGATAAGAATTGGAACTCTCGTTTCTTTTCATGCTCCACAGTTTTATTCAGAAAAATCAACGATACAGTCAAAAATTCTTGTTATTCCTCTCAGACATCGGCCTCTTGAGCTCATGACTAAAAAAATCACTATTCAATCAAAGTAAAGAAAAAAATATATTTTATGAATGTTTAAAATAATATATGCTTTAATTTATTTTTTATAGTTTTTCGATAATTAAACCTAATCATAAATCCAAAGCCTTAATACTTTTATATTTTATTATCAATACTTTTGCACTTTTTGCCATTGACCATTAAAACTTAGGAGTATTAACAAGTTCTTCTCGACTTACATTTTCTCATTGTCTTTCAAAAAAGTGCAAACATCTTGTAGATTACTGTAAAAACAATGATATTAAAATCAAATCAGCAATAAATATTTATAATAAGAAGAATAATACGAAATGGGTGAAGTTTTGTGAAGAAATATATTCTAACCATAATTGCAGCAAGTGTGGCATTGTTAATGATATCAGCTGCAACAGCAGTTCCAACTGAAAATTCAAAGTATATAACAAAGACAAATAAAATCGAAGAAGCAAAAATAGGCATCGAGGAAAAAATAGAAAATGTGAATCTGTTGGATTTAGACTTGAATGGTCCTCCTGATTGGTTATTAGAATTATTAAAAGCGATACTACAATTCGTTTTAACAATACTCCAATCAGTGTTAGAACTTTTAGAAATTATATTTGATATTGTTCCGGTCAAACAAAACATGTTAACATAAAAAAATTAATTTTTTAATCAGGACGCACATCCTCTCCACCTTGAAAAAGCAACTGAACCATGGTATATAAGTCATCAACACCCAAATAATCCTCTTTACCAGTGGGAATCAACGGACCATAGCTTTGAAAATGAGAAACCAATCGAATGATTTCCTCATTCATCTCCCTATAGATAGATGGCTTCTGATTTGAAAGAGCAAACTCTAAACCATCTGGATCCTGCGCCCAAGAAACCAATTGGTCAATCTCAGAAGGATCCAACAGATCTGATTTACTTAACAAATTAACCTGAGGAACAGCTAAACGAAAATTAGTCGTCAACGATAATAACAATTGTGATACAAAAAAATGAGGGTTTTTAGCTAAATTCTGATCTATCAGATAAGCAACAACAGAGCGATTAGGTTGCAGCGAATCAATAATATATTTTCCTGATTCACGGAAAACAAATAATTCTAATTGACCTGGAGTATCAACAAAAACATAATCGCTTTTAAATTGATCAAGGCTTTCTTTGATATCGGTGGTATTCAATGCCAACATATCCGCACAAGCAATTTGAGCCCCATTTGGCCCTAGCTTATGAGTATCCATGATCTCAGAAAGCGAAATCCAATCTCGTATATCAATATCTGGATCATAGGGAAGATTTTCCGCGCCTGGATCAAGATTAAGGATAATAGAATCGATTCCCTGAAGATCCATCCATCGTTTACAAATTGATGTCAATGTTGATTTCCCAGATCCTGCTGTTCCAATTAAATAAGTAAAAATATTTTGTTTCATAATTGTTTACAGCCCATGAAGTTGTTTCATATGATCAATACGTTTCTGAATCAATGCTGCTGTTCCTACATCATGACGAATAAACATATGATCTCCGCTCACATAGTGAAGACTTTGCTCACATCGATGTTCAGCCGTTGCAATATCATCTCCCAAGCCTACCACTGCAAGAGATCGAGATGATGTGGTAGTCACATAATCATTTGATTTATTAACCGAAGCATAAAACAACTGCGATCCATTCTTACGTATTTGTTGTTCATCAACCATAATCTTTTCATCAGCCATGCTTTTCCGCCCATATCCTTCAGGAACAACATATTTACAGACCGTAGCCATCTGCCTCAACCGTAGTTTACGTTTCTCCACTTCACCATTCACCATAGCCTGACAAAGAGAAACAAAATCCGAATCTAATAAAGGAAGCACATTCATGGCCTCAGGATCGCCAAAACGAGCATTAATCTCAATGATTTTCGGTCCATCACTAGTTAACATAAACTGTCCATAAATAGGGCCAACATAGGAGCATTGTTCTTTAGAAAGAGCCTCAACTACATTCTGTAGGATGGTAGCTGCCTGTTCATATTCGCTTTTTGAAAGAAATGGAAGCAAACCATTTTTATCTGAATAAGAACCCATCCCACCAGTATTAGGTCCTTTATCACCGGGCAATAATCGTTTATGATCCTGAACGGCAGGTAATGGTAGAATGGTTTTTCCATCTGAAAACGCCTGAATAGTAAACTCTTCACCAACGGCTTTTTCCTCAACTAACACTTTGGATTGACCACCAATCTCATCATCAAAAATACTCTTAATATACGATCTTGCTCCATCAATATTCTGAAAATGATCACCAGCTACCCTCACCCCTTTTCCACCAGTCAACCCAATAGGTTTTAACGCAACCTCACCATCTAAACGATTCACAAAGGAAATCGCTTTGTCTACATCCGTAAACGTTGACCATTTTATTTGCCCAGCAATCTCATATTTTTTAAGGATCTTTCTCATCCATTCTTTATCAGTTTCAATCCGGGCTGCCGCTTGAGTAGGTGCACAAACCATGATTCCTTGCTTTTGCAGCGCATCGGTTAACCCAGCCTGCAACGGCGCCTCCGGACCAATCAGAACTAAATCAATATCTTTTTCATCCGCAAAGCCTACGATTGGATCTATCATTGTTTCCTTTTGCTGTAACACAGATCCAGCAAGTGATTCAATCCCAGGGTTAATGTTTTTCATGACACTAAACAAGGCTACCTTGTTTGATCGATGTACTGCATCACACATCACATGTTCTCTGGCGCCACCGCCAACAACTAATACATTCATTTTTTAATCCACTTCTCCCCAATACCTATTTTTTTTAAAATAAGATTATTTTTTAATAATATCACTAACCGTAAGCAAGGGCACAAAATCAACATCAAGCTGTTGAATCTTTTCTCTAGCACCACCCTCACGATCAACTACCACTATAGCCGTATCAACCGTAGCATTTGCTCTTCTTAAGGCGGTTATGGTTTTTATCACTGATCCACCGCTTGTGGTTACATCCTCAACGATCAATACTTTTTTGTTTTCTACAATTCCACCCTCGATCTGTTTCCCGGTACCATGTGCTCTCTTTTCTTTGCGAACGATCACATAGGGTATATCTGTTTCTAAAGATAATGCAACGACCAATGGTACCGCACCAAGCTCCATTCCAGCTAAAAAATCATAACCTTGAGCATATTCAGCCATATTTTTTGCTACTTCACGAAGGGTATTTGGATCTGTACTTGCCTTTTTAATATCGATATAATAATCACTGACCGCTCCAGAAGTTAACACAAAATGACCAAATTGAATAGCACCACAATCCTTCAACATTTCTGCTAATTGTTGTTTATCCATAACAAAAATTGATAATGAAACACTGTGATAAATAAGTTGCGAGAAAATTGAACTTAAGAGAAAAAAAGAAAAACTTCTTTTTTTCATTTTAGGTGTTTTTATCAACTGATTTCAAAAAAAAGTTGTCCAACTGATCAGTATTCCATTGGAAAACATCATCTACCATTTGTATATCATTAGAATTGAATGGATCTAACCCTATATCTGAAGCACAATCAATGATATCAAAATCCTTTTTTCCATTCTGTAATTGCTGAGTTATCCACTTCATTACTTTTAATTTAATTGCCTTTTCCATCTCTACCGGCTCATTATTCTATTCATTATCATATTTAAGATTTCATTGACACTTCTTACCGGAAATTTTTCAAAACGAAATAATGACAGTTATCTTTATTATAGAAGTAATTTGAAAAATATATCTGGTCAGGATGAGAGAATGGAAGATAAAATATGTGATACAGAGTTTGCTTTACTTATGGTTGTTTACACTTACCTTTGGATGGGTATTCTAAAAAAAAATCAGATAATGTATCACCTATTGAAAAAAACAATATTTGATGAACTAGCAAACATCTTCAAAATACAATAAACATTTTTAAAGTCAATCGAATTCAAGATGTTGCTATGCCAAAGGTCACTCTTAACAAAGAAGCATTCAAAGCATTAGCATCAGAAACACGATTAAACATTATCAAGACCCTTGATGGAAAACAGATGAATCTTACTGAATTAAGTACTAATACTAAATTAAACAAAGCAACGCTTCATGAACATCTCAAAAAACTAATTGATACTGGCCTTGTCAAAAAGAAACAACGGCCAGGGCATAAATGGGTTTATTACAAATTATCCTGGAAAGGGGAAAGTCTTCTTCATCCTGAAAATACAAAAATCGTGGTATTGTTCACTACCTCCTTTGTGGCATTATTTGCAGCGATTACACAAATATTTCTCTGGGCAAAGGGAACCATTATATCCACGGCCGATTACAATCAACTAGGAACCATGGATGCTACTGATATCATAGAGGGTAACAAATCAAGTCTTCCATCATCCCCAAATGGAACCGCTTTTCCAGAAAATGGAAAAATACTTCTCGAACAAGGAAGAGAAAATGTAACACTGATCTATCAAGATCCACTTTTTCTGTACATAGCTATAATCTGTTTTATCTGTTTTGCAGCGATATTAAGCATTGCCATCTACAAGCTCTGGCAAAATAAATCAATAAAGCTATGAAGAACCATTGATCGAATAGTGTAATCTCTTTCATTCCTTCTTTAATGATTTTGTAGTATCTCTGACTTAGCATCCTCGTTAATAAAATCGAGTAAGGTTTTTTGCATCCGAATCACCCCATTTTCCATATACACCTTGTTGATTATATGTCTTTCGATTTCTCTAAATTGGATGATATTTGATGATGGATGATATTTTTCTACAAAGAATTTATATATTTAAAAGTATAAATATAATATTGTATTTAAAATTCGTCAACCCAGCAAAGGGTTGACATTGAATTCAAAGGAGTTAAAAAGAAATGAATGCACTCTCTATAATGATCATTGGATTTATTGGTGGATTATTCACCATGACCATAATCAGTTTTTATAAATGGGTACTAAACTTGATTAATGGTGGATTATAACACATTAGATAAAAAAAAGAAAAAAGAAAGCAATTGCTTTCTTACTTTGGAATCTTAGGTATTACTTTTTCAATTTCCTCAGTTTTTCCAGTGTCCCAAATGGCTCGAATAGCAAGGATTCCAGCAGCAGGAGCTACAAAAACAGCTATCATCGCGGCAATATTGGTAAAATAAGCACCGATATAATTAATCTGAGCAAAGAAATCAGTGTTTAATGCTGCACCAATACCCACTAGCATCAAAGCTGCTATAAGAAACGTAGGGACCCGTTCCTGAGTAATACTACCCAACGCAAAAAACGAGAGTACACCAACCACAAAACCAAGTACAGCAAGCACCGTAGAAATCGTACCAGAATAATTCGTCATCCACGTTGGATTTGCTGCAAAAACAATACCTACAACAACGGCGACTAAAATTCCTACAAGAAATAACCAGCTTCCAAATTTTTTCAATAATTCTTCCATGTTTTCTCCATCCTTCCTAACTTTTTTGTTAACAATAAGATATTATCACAATATATAATCATTTAGTGTAATCGCATATGCATCTAAATACGTAGGTAACAATCATAGAAGAAAATAATCATATAACTTAACAAAAATGAGAAGAAAAATACTACCCTTTTTATCCCTCAAATATTATTTTTGATATAAAAATAGCAATGTGATATTTTTACAACCACGTTTTATATACCTTGCTTAATAGAATATTTGATAAGATTAGGATGAATAATCTGCAAGGGGCTGGAAACAATGTTCTTAATCACCTCTTCTTACACCCATCTAGCCCCTTCTTCCCTCCTTTTGGACATACTAGGATTTCTAAAGGAAAAAAACAAATACAATAAACTGTTTATCACTACTCTGAGGAAAATGAAAACAGTCATGATTGTAGATGATGATCCAGAAATACATAAAAAAATTGAATCATACCATACCAATACTGACATCAACGTAAAAACAGTTGATACTTCTAGAGAGGCTTTGGAGCAACTCAGAAATGATCAATCCATCTCACTATTGCTCCTTCATACCACTATACCAGATGAAGATAAAACAGGGTATTTTCCCATCTACCCTAGCTTAACTTCTGCGCAGATAACGGATACTACAGATAAAAAAAACTTTTTATTAAAACCATTTGATAAGCAACAATTCGATGATTTCATCATAAGTTCATTGAAAGAAAAAAACAACTGCTTAAAGGATATCATTTAATCCATCTACCAGCCGATATAAACCCTTTTCAAAATCCTTTGTTTTTAAATTCCCATAAGATACTCGTAATGAATACTCCATATCAAAAACAGATCCCGGAAGAACCATCACTTTATACTCCTCAACTAATTGTTTGGATACCTCCCATGATGGAAGAGTACCATTATACGATAAAAAAACATAGTATGCCCCATTAAGCATACTGCATTTCACCTTTGATTGATGGCTCAACAGATTCCTCATCATTTCCCGATTTTTTTGAAACACTGGCAGAAAACGAGAAACATAACGATCATCCATCTGAATCGCTGCTTCTGCAGCCATCTGAGAAAGCGCAGGGGCACAAATCCCAATAGTATCCTGAACTTTCAGTACATCATCATATATCTGCTGAGGAACCATCATGTATCCAACCCGCAGTCCAGACATCCCAAAAGCTTTCGAAAAAGAAAACAACGAAATCGTATGATCTAAATCAGCATCAAAAACCAATGGAGTCCTATGAATAACATCATCATAAACAAAATATTCATAGACTTCATCAGAGATATGAAACAAATCATGTGACGCGCAGAACTCATTAATCTTTTTTAATTCATCAGCAGTATACACTGCACCAGTTGGATTATTTGGTGAAATGGTAACAACTGCTTTTGTCTTCTCGCTGAGTTTTTTTTGTAAATCCTGAATCCGAGGATGAAAATTCTCATCAGTTTCACAAATAATCGGAATACAACCTGCAAGCTGAACACCCATCACATAATTAAAATATGTCGGTCGAAACAAAATAATTTCATCACCCGTATTAGTAACAGAAAGGATGGCGTTCATAAATGCTTGATTCGCCCCTACCGTTACCACCACTTGATGATTTGGATCAAACGATAACGCATGCTGCCGAAAAAGTTTTTGAGCAATCTTTTTTCTAAGCGTTAATACCCCTGCATCAGCAGTATATCGATAAGCACTTGGTCTTTTTATTCCATCTGCAATCGTATTAATCACCTCGATTGGTGGACCAAAAAACGGGATTCCCTGACCTAATGAAACCATATCCCGAGGAAAATCTACTGATGAGAACAAATCAACAAGTGGTGCTTTTTGAATACCTCTTGTTCTTTTTTCCATGTTATCATGACCTTTAAAAAAAAATTCACGAGCTACAAAAAATATTTACGGTGATCTATGAGGGGTTTTTGACTAGTAGTTTCTTCTCAATAGATCGTAATGATTCCATATCGGTAAGAAGCGTTGATTTCTTCTGAGGATTATAGGTTGAAACCGCAGGATGATACATCGGAATAATATACAGAGATCCAAGCAATGTATTCCTCTGAAAGATTTCCCCATGAATACGGCTAATTTTATCATATGAGATACCAAATTTTTCAAAAATATAGGTACAAGCAAAATTACCTAATGGTACCAGAATACTTGGTTGAATAATTTCAATTTGCCGATCAAGATATTCTGTACACGCAAGAATCTCATTTTTTTGAGGATTTCGATTATTGGGCGGTCGGCATTTCAAAATATTAACGATAAACACATCCGATCGATTTAAATCAATCGAAGACAAAAGCTCATCAAGAATCTTTCCAGCTCTGCCCACAAAGGGCTGACCTTTTTTATCTTCATGAAACCCAGGTGCCTCACCGATAAACATAATCGTAGCATCACTTGATCCCTCTCCAACAACAGGATGCGTACGAGTTTTAGAAAGATCACATTTTGTACACGAAATAATTCTTTTCTTTACTTCATTTAGCTCAGATTCTTTTGACATGATACCACTCTCCATTTCATGTATCTTTATATGTCTTTACCAGATATCATTTTTCTCATGAAATCAAAAGAAAAAAACGATATCATCATCTTTCGATTGTATCCTGGAGAAAACATTCTTCAATCACTCCAAAAACTCTCAAAAAAACATAATCTAACCACAGCAATTATACTTTCTGGTATCGGTCAAATCAAAAACCCAACACTTGGTTATTTCAAACAAAAAAATGATTACACAAAACAAACCTTTCAAGGCATATATGAACTACTCAGCCTCTCCGGTAACATCATCAATAATGAAGAAACAGTTCATATTCATGCACACACCGTCATCGGTGATGAACAAAAACAAACAAAGGGCGGTCATCTTATCAATGGAACAGTAGCAATAACAAATGAAATAGCTCTCTTAAAAACAAAAATAGTAGCAACCAGAACCATTTCAGATAAAACAGGCCTAGCTGAACTTAAGCTCTGAAGTATCACATAAAACTTTATGAATACCAAGGATAATAACCCACTGAGATTAACGTAACTAATTCAATTAATGATGGAGGAAAGAAAAAAAATGCCAGAAACCATTCAGACCGTTAATGACAAGATCCGCATACTAAAACAAGCAAAGGAAATACTTCATGAAGAATATCAAAAAACAGATTTCCATAAAAAAAGAGAAGCAAACCCTGATTCAACAGTTCCATCTTCACCTGATGATGAAGAAGCAATAAACCTATTAACTGCTATTAGCAAAATAGAGGAATACATCAAAAAATTCAAAGATGACCAATTCATCCTTCTAAAACAACAGGAAAATCAATAGGTTCCCTCTTTTTTAAATTAAATTTTTTCGAATACCAAACAATGAACGAAACAATACAATAATTGGTATTATCTCTAATCGTCCCACCCACATATTAATAATCAACATGATTTTAGAAACAGGATCCATGTCAATAGTGGTTAAACCAGCAGTTAACCCAACATTTCCCTGAGCAGAACAAACCTCAAAAATAACCGTTCCAAGTGTTTCTGAGGGAAAAATAAGAGAAAGAACAAACACCCCAAATAACAGAATAATCACCCACATAAATGAAATAATCGCTGCCTCATTTATCAAATCAATAGCAACATCTTTTGACAATGATTTCTCCCCAAGCTTATGAACAAAAACTCGTCTTGGCGTAGAAATCGCTTGTTTAATCCGCCAGCCAACTCCTTTATACAACAATATAGCTCTAAATAATTTAATACCACCAGCGGTTGAACCAGCAGCTCCACCGATTACCATAGCAACCGATAACAAGAGTTTCGCTGACTCAGACCACTGCGCAAGATTGGTAACTGATGCAAAACCCGTGCACGTTAACGCTGAAATAAACTGAAATCCACTTGGGCCAATCATATGAAGAAACATATCTGAAGAAAACACAGATCCAAGCGAAAGAAGCACACTTAACACCACAACACCAAACACAATAAGAATAATCATGGTTTTCAACTGTGCATCTGAAAAAAATTTTTTAAAACGACCATTTAACAACTCATAATGAGCAGAAAAAGCAACAGCTCCAAAAACCATTAACACAATAATAACAAGCTGACTAGCTATCCCAAAAGGAGCAATACTATCATCAGTTACTGAAAAACCACCCGTTCCCAGACCAGTCATCGCATGATTAACCGATTGCCACACATCCATCCCATCAGAAGTAACCATGCCAACAATGATTAACGCAACTATACCAATAACGGTATACAATGCATAAATCCACCAAATAGTACGAACCGTTGAAACAACAGATGGATGTGTCTTTTGATCACGAGCCTCACCCTTATATAACACATAGGAACCCGTTCCAGGACGAGCAAGAATAGAAAGCGTTAACACGATCACTCCAACACCACCAACCCACTGAATAAACGTCCGCCAAAACTGCAATGTATAGGGGAGCAATGCTTCATTATCAATCATGGTAAGACCCGTTCCTGTCCAGCCAGACATCGATTCAAAAAAAGCTGATAAAAAATCCATCTGCATTAAATTTGATGTATTAAAAGGAATCAATAAAAACGGGATACTACTAATCAATGAGATGAACAACCAGCCCAATGCAGCAGTAACCATCGCACTTTTAAAATCAGCTGGATCAGCCTTTCGAAAAACATAATATAATGGAACGCCAAAAAGAAAAAAAATCCCGGATGTAATCAACAACGGGGAAATCGCATCAAATGCAGCATCTGCACCATACTCATGGAAAACAAGAGGGATAATAACAGCAATCAATGAAACAAAACCAATCATAATAAAAATAGCACCGATATCTCGAAACACCGATTTTATATCACTCATAGATGACTTCTCCTTCCAATCAAAACATATAATGTTTTACAGGTCAATAAAAACAATCCTCATTAAAGCTTTACTGATTTTTTTTTATCTCCCTAATACCCTCCTGTAAGGATTGTTTCAATGTTGAAGATATATCCCGTTTTGTAAACACATCTGCTCGAGCGGCTAACATAATCTTAGCAGCTAACATACGAGCGATACGACCTCTGAGTTTGCGGGGGGACTGATTAATCAATGGATGCTGAAAAATAACTCCATGCTTTGGTGGGTTACCACCTTCTTTTTTAAATCGGAAAAATGCTTTTTCAGCACCTAATAACTGAATGGAGGAAGCTGGAAAACAAGCAAGCCGATGCATTGTTCCTGCAACAGCAAGCAAACGAGCAGAGAGAAGCGGACCAATCAACTCGGTTGTATTCGGAGCTAACTGCGTGATTTCAACAGTAATTGATTCCTCAAGTTGATGTATTTTTTCATCAACCTGATTAATAAGATCTGTTACCGGCTGCACATCGTTTGTATCTGTTGGAAAAACCAACCAGCAATCCAAACGCTCTTTTAACAAATTCGAAATTTGAACTAATTCATCAATACTATTTATCATCTGAACAATCTGATAGTCCTTTCTTTTAAGATCTGCAAAAACCAACTGATGAGAAGTTTGTACCAGAGCTTTCTGCAATACATCCAAAGAAAAACCAAAATCTTCACAATTGATGTTGATTTGCTCAAAGAAAGGATCCCTGGGTCGATACTTTCCAATCGATGACAACCGATATTCACCAACAACTGTGTTTTTTCCAATAACCGTTATTTCTTCAGGCAATACCTCATTATGATAAAGACAAATAAATCTCTCACTAAGCCGTGTTACATCATGAGAAAACAGCACAGAATCAACAAGTTCATTGTTCTGATAAAGAAAAATCCCAAACCAAGTCGTAACCGAATACATTTTTTCAATGTAGGGATACCAATTCTTTTTTAATGTATTTTTCGTAAGCAACCAAAAGAACTGATTTTTTTATGTAAAATGGGTTTAAATAACAGAGAAATATTTACACCCCTGGTGATAGAACTGGTGAATTTACACACCACACTAGCAGGCATACACTTTCAAAACCCGTTAATACTTGCATCAGGAATCATGGATGAAGATGCTGGAAGCATGACACGAATACTAGAAAAT
>CAZVKY010000001.1:2884-6865 GCA_964627915.1 uncultured Thermoplasmatales archaeon | reverse complement strand
AAATAACTACGGTAGTAACAAAAAATGTAACAGTCCCGGTTTTTGTCAAATTATCCTCAAATGTAAACAACATCGCAGATTGTGCTCAGGCCGCCGAACAGGCTGGAGCAGATGCAATAGTTGCCATCAACACAGTGAAAGCAATGAAAATAAATATCGAAGCACAACTTCCAGTACTTGGAAACAAAAAAGGTGGATACTCTGGAAAAGCAATCAAACCTATTGGCATCCGATCAGTCTATGACATCTATGAAAAAATAAGTATCCCTATCATCGGCTGTGGTGGTATAACCACGGGTAGAGATGCCGTAGAATATCTCATGGCAGGCTCACAATTATTACAAGTTGGATCAGCAATATACTATCGTGGTATCGATGTTTTTTCAAAAATCAATACTGAAATAGAACAATGGATGAAAAAACATAATTATGAAAATATTTCAGAATTAGTGGGGGTTGCTCATCAATGAATACACCAGTTATGACCACTATAGAAAAGAGTATATTAGAAACAAGGGCCATAAAAACAATCAGTTTTTCTTTTCCCTTTGAAATGATACCCGGACAGTTTTTCATGGTGTGGATTCCGGGTGTTGATGAAATCCCTATGAGTGTTTCCAAAATCGAAAAAAATACCAAATCCATCACCTTTAAAAAAGTTGGAGATGCAACCAAAGCTCTCTTTCAAAAAAAAGAACAAGATAGCGTAGGTATACGAGGACCATTTGGAAATGGATTCAAGCTAGAAGGAAAAAAACAATTATATGTCGGTGGGGGAACTGGAATTGCTATGTTAGCACCAGCCATCAAACAACAATTTCAAAAAGGAAACGAAATAACCGTTATCCTTGGAGCTAAACAAAAAAAAGATCTTTTTTTCAAAGAATACCTCCAAAACTATACAAAAAACATCTATATCACCACAGACGATGGATCAACTGGTTACAAAGGCTATGCATCAACATTTGCTGGGAAACTCCTTCAAAAAGAAAAATTTGATAACATTTACACTTGTGGACCCGAGCACATGATGAATGCACTTTTACAGCTACGAAACAACACACCCCTACAAGCATCATTAGAACGATACATGAAATGTGGTATAGGCCTCTGTGGTCAATGCTGCATTGGAAATGGTCAACGAGTCTGTAAAGATGGACCTATATTTAATCACCAGCTTTTAGAAAAAGATACAGAGTTTGGAAGATATAAAAGAGATGAAACAGGTAAAAAAATACATATATAATCTTCAAAATGGTGAAAAACAATGAGTGTTTATTATAATGAACTACAAATTTCAACAAAAGCAGAAAACCATATGATTGATATCACAGATGATATAAAAAAAGAAATAAAAGAATCAACCTTAAAAAATGGTATCGCCTGTATATTTGTTCCAGGATCCACAGGAACCATTACCACCATTGAATATGAACCAGGTCTACAAAAAGATGTTCCACGCGCACTCGATAATATAGCACCAAAAGATATTCATTATGATCATCATGAAACCTGGCATGATGACAACGGACGATCACATGTAAAAGCAAGCCTTATGGGCCCAAGCATAACCATCCCATTCAAAGATAAAAAACTCATCCATGGAACCTGGCAACAAATCATCTTCATGGAACTAGACACCCGGCCACGACAACGAACCATTATCATTCAGCTCGTTGGAGAATGAGCAAACAGATCAATTTAAAAGAAAAATAAAAAAAAAGGATTTAGAAAAACTTCCAAACCACTTCATCGACAACATTGTAATTTCCAGCAACATCAAAAGCCTTTACAGTAATAATCTGGCGTCCAAAAAGACGTTCATCCCATGAATAATTACCTACATTATCATAATAAGTACCAACTAAAAAATCATTCACATAAAGCTCTATGTAATCAACTGAAGACTGCTCATCATATGCTGAAACAGAGATGTTAACATCACCAAACACTAACGGTCTGAAAAACGGGAAAATCGGACGATCATTAACATAAACAGCATTAATCGGTTTATCCAATGATATTATTGGTGGCACAGTATCCCGTTCCCGAATAAGAACTTGAGCAGTATCATTCTGAGAGTTGTTATCTTCATCGCTCACCGTTAACTTTGCCAGGTAATTACCAGCTGCCATATACGTATGAATAGGATTTTGTTCTGAGGACGTGTTTCCATCACCAAAATCCCACTGCCAGGTATAATTTCCAACACCACCTGTTGCCATCCCTTCAAAAGAAACCAATTCACCCGCAAAGGTTTCATAAGGACCACCGGCATCAACCATTAATTGAGGGATGCTTACATTCACAAAAGTGGTATCAAATGCGGTTTCATTTTCATTATCCTTTACCTTCACATGTATAGTATAATTACCAGTTTCATCCCAAATTTTGGATATAGAACTTGTATCGCCATCATCAAATTCTCCATCATCATCAATATCCCATGAAAATGAATATGGTGGAACACCACCTGAGGCTATAGCCGTGTAAAGATTTAATTGGTTGATATAATCATAATAGGGACCATTTGCGCTAACAGAGAGATCAGGAATTTCAACTGTTGCATTAACAACTGCATAATCGGTAGCTGAAACCGGATCACATTCATCGCAGACTGTGGAAGTTACATTCACAATATTAACCAATCTGCCCTCATCAGAAATAGTTGCATTAAAAATAATGCTCACTGTTTGATTCGGTGACACATAATCATGAATGATTCCATTAATATTAGCCCATAACAAATGATTATTTTCCTCATTTTTCTCAGGTTCAGCATTAAATGTATAATTTTTATAAACAATCAATCCAGTTCCATTTATATAAGTTAACGACTCAGGCATTTTATCCAAAATATTAAGATTATATAAGGTTGAATTTCCTACATTTGAAAGACTTATATTAAAGGAAACATTATCCCCAACATAACCATTTATTTCATCTTTCCAACTTTGATTCAACTGTCTAACTTTTTTATTACAAATTAAACCCTGTGATCCAGATACAATCACAGATGCTGAATCTGAACTTGAAAGAAACCCTCCGATGCTTTCATTTGCAGTGACTTCAACAAAATTGGTAAATGATGTGTTAGCCTCAATAGAAGCATTAAATTCTATGAAAATCATTGATGATTCCATTGAACCAATATTCCATGTTAATGTATGATTCAGTGAATCAACAACAGGAATATTATCAATACCATTAACCGTTGCATTTCCCAAAAAACTCATATTATCCGGTAACTGATCAACCACCATCACATTAGAAGCATTAAAACTACCATTGTAAAACACTGAAATATTAAACAACACCACCTCATCAACATCAACATTCACCATATCAACCCAAGAACTAAGCTCATCATCCCAAACCTTTTTTCCAACGGTTATATTACCATAAACTCGAACATAAGCACTTTTTTCACTGGATAAAACAGTTTGATTTTCTTCAGTTAAAGATACAGTTGCGGTATTACTAAAATTGGAAACTGCGTTAACTGAACAGTTATATAAAATTTGTAGATTGGTATCGTGTTCTAATGAAGAAAAATTCCAAGTAAGTGTATGATTCATTGAATCAACAACAGGAATATTATCAATACCATTAACCGTTGCATTTCCCAAAAAACTCATATTATCCGGTAACTGATCAACCACCATCACATTAGAAGCATTAAAACTACCATTGTAAAACACTGAAATATTAAACAACACCACCTCATCAACATCAACATTCACCATATCAACCCAAGAACTAAGCTCATCATCCCAAACCTTTTTTTCTAGCAATAAACGCGATACGTTCTCATCAGAATCATCATCTGAATCATCTCCAGAATCATCGTCATCAGAATCATCATCTGAGCCTCCGCCACCACCCCCATCATCACTATCATCACTATCATCTGTATCATCACAAACATCACCAATACCATCACCATCACTATCCTCTTGACCCGGATTAAAAGAATCAGGA
>CAZVKY010000001.1:0-2784 GCA_964627915.1 uncultured Thermoplasmatales archaeon | reverse complement strand
ATCACCAATACCATCACCATCACTATCCTCTTGACCCGGATTAAAAGAATCAGGACAATTATCACAACCATCCGGCACACCATCACCATCCGTATCAACATTATCATCATGACCCGGACAAACATCACAAACATCACCAATACCATCACCATCACTATCCTCTTGATCAGGATTATAAGAATCAGGACAATTATCACAACCATCCGGCACACCATCACCATCCGTATCAACATTATCATCATGACCCGGACAAACATCACAAACATCACCAATACCATCACCATCACTATCCTCTTGATCAGGATTATAAGAATCAGGACAATTATCCACATCATCACTCACACCATCACCATCAGAATCTGTACTTGATTCATCATCACCATTGGAAATAAACACGTCTATTTCATAAGTGGACATTTTATCAATAGAAAGATTGATTACTTCACCTTGTTCATTAGTACCAACAAAGGTGCTATTATCATAAATAACAATAAATGTTCCAGATTCCCCAATAAAGTTTGAAACATCGATAGAAAAATTTCCAAATTCATCGGTTCCATTTGAATCATTGACTTCACCTGTGGAAAAAACAAGTTTTAATTCAACGCCAGGAGGCGCTGTTTCATTATCAATAAAAAGTGTACCTGAAACCATCTGTTTTGTTTCACCACCCGTGAAAAATAACAAACTAAGCACCGCAATAAGAACTATAACGCAGATAAGTAGAATAACAAGAATAATCCTCTTTTGTTTCAACTGAGATAATCGCTGGAAAATCTCATTTTCCTTTATCGACATAAATTTCTTTCCTCAAACAAATATATCTGCATGTTTTCTTATTAAACAATTATTGTACAAGTATTATCCAAGCAATTAAAAGCCCTTTTTGATTAACAGAAACAGTTATAGAAAGAAACAAAAATAGAGATGAAGAATCACTATGACAATCATATCAGTTCTTGATGGATATATAGATGAACCCACATGTTTAGGAGTTCCACCCTATATTAGTCCCTACCCTCGATATATCACTGGTGCAATCAACAAAACCGATCCAACAATCACCGTTATCTATCACACCATTGATCAAATAAGGGAAAATAATAGCATCCTGAAGCTTTTAAATCAAACAGACATCCTCATCATCATCGCTGGAATGGCCGTGCCTGGCAGATATCTCTCAGGATATCCTTTACAGCCAGCAGAACTAAAAAAAATCCTGAAAAGCATAAGAAACCCTATGAAGATACTTTGTGGACCAGCAGCCCGCTATGGCTTCGGCATTGCCGGTGGGAAAAAAGCAGAAAGAATAAAATCCAACACACATCACATCGATATAACAATTACTGGTGACCCAGAAATCGTTCTCACCGATCTTTTAAAAAACAACCTTGATACACAAAACATAAATCTATCAAAGAAACGATCACATGCCACAAACATAAAAGATTATGCAATACATGGAGCAGCAATCGTTAAACAACATCCATTTTTTCCTCATCGATTGATAGCAGAAATTGAAACCTATCGTGGATGCCCCCGCACCATAACCAATGGTTGTTCCTTTTGTACAGAACCATTAAAAGGATCACCAGATTTTCGCCCTATTAACCATATTCTCTCAGAAATACAGGCACTCTACCAACATGGAATACAGCATTTCAGAATTGGAAACCAACCCTGTTTATTCACCTACCAAGCCAAAGATGCCACTACAAAAGAATTTCCCAGACCAAATCCAGAAGCACTCTTTCAACTCTTCTCAGGTATCAGAACCATTGCTCCACAACTAAAGACACTACATATCGATAATGTAAACCCAGGAATCGTTTCCCGATACCCAGAGGAATCAACACAGATAATAAAAACCATCATCAAGTATCATACCCCAGGGGATGTCGCCGCATTTGGAGTTGAAAGCCTTGATCCAACTGTTCAAAAACAAAACAATCTAAAAGCTAATGAAAAACAAATCCTGCATGCTATCCGTTTATTTAACAAATATGGAAAAAAACGGGGAACAAATGGTCTCCCTGAACTTCTCCCAGGATTAAACTTTGTCCTCGGATTAAAAGGAGAAAGCAAAAAAACATATGCCATCAACTACCAATTTCTTCAAAAAATAATCAAAAAAAATCTTCTTATCAGAAGAATCAATCTCAGACAAGTCCTTCCCCTACCAGGAACAGCAATGGATAGCATTGGAAACACCATTATCAAAAAAAACAAACCATATTTTTCTCATTTTAAATACAAAGTAAAACATACCATCGAACGACCCATTCTAAAAAAACTAGTACCAACTGGCACAAAGCTAACCAATGTCTACTGTGAACTATGGAAAGGAAAAACAACGTTTGGTCGGCAAATGGGAAGTTACCCGCTTCTCATTGGCATCCCAGGGCAATATCCGCTCAAACAAAAAATAAACACTATTGTCATTGACCATGGTTTTCGATCAATCACTGCTCTTCCCCACCCCCTTTTCATCAACACTGCTCCACGAGAAACCATTGAACATCTCCCCTTTATTGGCAAAAAACGAGCGATCCGTATCCTCCTCAACAGACCATTTCAAAACAAACAATCATTCATCAAATCATTAGACAACCCTGAAATTGCACACAACATCCTCCCCCTTCTTTCATTTGAACAGTAGACCTTATTAATTCAACCAGTATTATCCCTTTTTTGCTATGCAACACAATAAAACAGCACTAGAAAAAAAACTATCATATACCTTTAACAACAAACAACTCCTCAAAACAGCATTAACCCATAAAA